>JBCDCH010000077.1 GCA_039182125.1 Planctomycetota bacterium | reverse complement strand
CTTGATCAACGGCTTGCCCAACTCCTCCTCAGCGAACTTGCGAAGCTGCTCGCCGCTGGTGAAGAGATGCTCGTACTCGTACTCGCCGCCGTTGTAGTCGCAGTTGTCGGTGGTGTACTCCCGGCAGATGCGTGGGCGGGTCTCGTAGATGCCGCAGCGATTGTCGGGTTGGAGGTGCTTGCACTTGGTCGCGAAGCCGATGTACCACTGGCCGTCCTCGACGAACACGTGAATGTTCTCGTGGATCAGATACCAGCGGATGTTGTCGTAGTCCTTGACCGTGTCCGGGTTGTCGATCGGCAGCGCGACGTACCGACAACACAGAGCCGCACACTTATCACACAGGCTTCCCATCGGTTCCGACATCGCCCGATGATACACGGTTCGTAGGATTCACCATGCGAATCATCGCCGGGGAACATCGGGGCCGCAGGTTGCTCGGCCCGGCGACCGACGCGACCCGGCCAATCACCGACCGGATCAAGCAGCGCATCTTCGACCGCCTCGACGCCGCCGGGCAGATCGCACACGCCGAAGTGCTCGACGTGTTCGCCGGCACGGGCAGCTTCGGGCTCGAAGCGCTCAGTCGTGGGGCGAGTCATGTGCATTTCTTCGAGCGGGACCGTTCGGCGGTGAAGCGCCTGCGTGAGAACATCGCCGCCATCGACGCCGACGACCGCAGCACGATCGTCGACGCCGACGTGTTCGCCCACTTCGCGACCCACCGACTCCCGCGACCGGCCGACCTGGTGTTCTTCGACCCGCCCTACCCGATGGTGACCGGCGACGCCGACCGCCTGCGGCGACTGCTCGAAGTACTCGCACCGCAACTGAGTAACGACGGCGAGATCCATTTCCGGCACGACGCACGCGACACGCCGGACGTCGGCAACCTGCCCGTGTTGGGGCTCAAGGACTACGGCTCGATGGCGTTGACCTACATTGGAAGACCCGGGGGGTCGACACCGTGAGTGCAGAGCGTGACATCGCGAAGCAGATCGTGCGGACGTTGCGAAACGCCGGACATGTGGCGTACTTCGCCGGGGGTTGCGTGCGCGATGAGCTGCTCGGGCTCGACCCGAAGGACTATGACGTCGCGACCGATGCCCCGCCTTCGAGAGTTCGTGAGCTGTTCCCGCGCACGCAGGCCGTCGGCGAGCACTTTGGCGTCATCCTCGTCCGCCTCGACGGCGTGCAAACGGAAGTCGCCACCTTTCGCAACGACGGCAACTACACCGACGGCCGACGCCCCGACGCGGTCGAGTTCACCACCGCCGAGGAAGACGCCAAGCGCCGCGACTTCACGATCAACGGCCTGTTCTTCGACCCGATCGACGAGGTCATCCACGACCATGTCGGCGGCCAGGCGGACCTGAAAGCGAAGGTGCTCCGCGCCATCGGCGATCCGGCCGAGCGGTTTGCGGAGGATCACCTACGCTTGCTTCGCGCCGTGCGCTTCGCCGCACGCTTCGGCCTCGAGATAGAGCCGGCGACTCGGACGGCAATCGTGGCCAACGCCGACAAGCTCAAGCTTATCGCCCCCGAACGCGTCGGCGACGAAATGCGGCGGATGCTGACGGGCGACGACGCGGAACGCGCGGTGGCGCTGTTGACGACGTCCGACTTGCTGTCGGTCGTGTTTCGATCAGGGCCCGGGGATTCGCTGCGCTCATCCCTCGGCTTCGTCCGAGGCGCATCGTTTGGCGGTTCGTTGGCGATGTTGACCAGTGATGTCAGCGTGTGCCGATCGAACATGAAGATCAGTAACGTCGAGGCGGATCGCATGGTCGCGGTGATGCACTGGTTCGATCGATTGCGAGATGATGGTTCGCTCGCGACGGCACGGCGATTCGTTGCGGACCCGGCCTGCTCGGACACGGAGGCATTCGCTCAATCTCGATCAGCCGCCTTGCCCGAAGCGGTCGAAGCCGCAAAGTCAATGCCGATCGGGCCGGAACCGCTACTCACCGGCGGCGATCTGATCGCGGCCGGTTGGGAGCCGGGGCCGGCGTTTTCGTGTGTACTCGAGGCGGTGTACGACGCGCAGTTGGAAGAGCGCGTGTCGACTAGAGAAGAAGCGCTCGCACTCGCTATGTCGCTGCGGTAACCGCGTTGCGGAGCAACGCAGCTACGCGAGATCCGGCACATCCATTGGATCGCGCCAAGCTGCGTTGCTCTGCAACGCAGTCTGCTCACTGCCCCGTCAACGCCTCCGCCCGATCCTGCTTGCTGGCGATTTTGGTGACGCGCAGGCCGAAGTTCTCGCTTACCTTTACCGCTTCGCCCTCGCCGATCTGGCGGTTGTTCACGAGCAGCTGCAACGACGCTTCGCTGTCTTTCTCGAACTCGATGATGGTGCCGATGTTCAGGCGGAGGACTTCCTTCACGTCGAGCTTGCGTTCGGCGAGCTTGACGATCAAGGGCACCTCGATGTCGAGGACGCGACGCAGGTCGATGTTCGAGGCCGACTTGTTGGAGAGAACGGGCACGCCGATGATTTATCGGTCGCGTCAGTCCGGCTTCTTGAAAATCAGCGTCGCGTTGTGGCCGCCGAAGCCGAAGCCGTTGCTCATGGCGTAGGTCATCTTCCGCTCGACGGCGGTGTGCGGCGTGTAGTCGAGATCGCAGCCCTTCTCCACGTCCGGCTCGTCGAGGTTGATCGTCGGCGGGATCGTCTGATCACGAAGTGCAAGGACTGAAATGACCGCTTCGACGCTGCCGGCCGCACCGAGCAGGTGGCCGAGCATCGACTTGGTGGAGCTGATGGCAAGCTTCTTGGCGTGGTCGCCGAAGGATCGCTTCACGGCCAACGTCTCGGCCGCATCGCCGAGCGGCGTGCTGGTGCCGTGGGCGTTGATGTAGTCGATCTTCTCCGGCTCGATCCGGGCATCGGCGAGCGCGGTGTTCATCGCGAAGCTCGCGCCTTCGCCGGTCTCGTGGGGTGCGGTGATGTGGTGAGCGTCGGCGGTGAGGCCGTAGCCCACGAGTTCGGCGTAGATGCGGGCACCACGTTTCTTGGCGTGTTCGTACTCCTCGAGAACAACCACGCCGGCCCCTTCGCCTTCGACGAAGCCGTCGCGTCCGACGTCCCAGGGACGCGACGCTTTGGTCGGCTCGTCGTTGCGGGTCGAGAGCGCGCGAGCGGCGACGAAGCTGCCGAGCCCGAGCTCGCACATCGCGGCCTCGGAGCCGCCGGCGATCATCACGTCGGCCGCGTCGCGCTGGATCACCTTCATCGCGTCGCCGATCGCGTTCGCACCCGTCGCACAGGCGGTTGCGACGGCGGTGTTGGGGCCCATCAGACCAAGGCGAATGGAGAGGTTACCGCTTGCGGCATTGCCCATGAGGCGCGGCACCGTGAACGGGCTGAGCCTTTTGTAGCCCTTGGTGTTGAGGATCGTGCATTGCTCCTGGAGCGTCTCGATCCCACCGATGCCGGATCCGATCAGCACACCGGCCCGCTTGACGTCGACCGACGCCTCAGCCAGGCCGGCGTCTTTCCACGCCTGCTCACCGGCGGCGATGCCGAACAGCGCGAAACGGTCGAGTCGCTTGGCCTCGCGACCATCGATGCCGTGGTTGGTCGGGTCAAAGTCAGTGCATTCGCCACCAAACTTCACGGGAAACTCGGAGGTGTCCCAGCGCTTGATCGGCCCGATGCCGGAGGTGCCGGCGACGAGGTTCTTCCACATGGCGTCCACACTCTCGCCCATGGAGGTGATGACGCCGAGACCGGTGATGACAACGCGACGGGACATGGCGGAAAAGTGACGGGGATGGAAGTAGCAAGTAACGAGTGAGGGAGCCGCGAGTACTTCGACCCCTTACTCGTTACTTTCCACTGAATACTTCTGAGCGATCAGCCCTTGTGTTCGGAGATGTAATCGATCGCCTGGCCGACGGTCTGGATCTTCTCGGCCTCTTCATCGGGGATGGACAGTTCGAACTCGTCCTCGAACTCCATGACCAGTTCGACGGTGTCAAGGCTGTCGGCGTTGAGGTCGTTGATGAAGTGGGTTTCGCGGGTGATCTCACCCTTGTCCACGCCCATCTGTTCGCTGACGATGTCGATGACCTTGCTTTCGATCTCTTCCATGTTGGTATCCTGTTCAGGCCGATCGGGTTGGGGCCGTCCGGCGAGGTGTCGGGGATGATAGGGAGCGGAAACGGGCGACAAAGCCCCACAAGTTGCCCGTTAGCGGGCTTTTCGTGATGGATTCCGGGGCCTCCCCGGCGGCGCGGACCATAGCCCGCCGTCAAACTCAAAGCAAACAACCGGGTCGGCTCACATCGCCAGCCCGCCGTCGACGCACAGCACCTGCCCGGTCACGTAGCCGGCCGACTCGCTGGCGAGGAACGCAACCACCGCGGCGATTTCCTCGGCCTGACCGAAGCGCCGCAGCGGAACATGCTCCTTGACGGTCTTCTTGATCTCGTCGGGCAGTACGTCGGTCATGTCGGTTTCGATGAAGCCTGGCGCGACGACGTTGGCGGTCAGGCCCTTACCGCCGAGCTCTTTGGCGACGGACTTTGTGAAGCCCGAGAGCGCGGCCTTGCTCGCGGCATAGTTAGACTGTCCCTTGTTGCCCGCGACGCCGCTGACGCTGCCGATGTTGATCAGGCGACCGGATTTGCTGCGCATCAGGAACCGGCTCGCGGCCCGGGTCAGCACGAACACGCTCTTGAGGTTCGTACCGATCACGTCGTCGAACTCGGCGTCCTCCATTCGCATGAGCAAGTTGTCCTTGGTGATGCCAGCGTTATTCACCAAGACGTCGAGGCGACCGTGGGCGTCGGCGACATCTTCAACAAGCTTGGCGGCACCCTCGAAATCCGTCAGGTCGAGCGATTTCGCCTCGGCGGTGCCGCCCTCACCCTCGATCTCTTTCACAAGGTCGCCGAGCTTTGCCGCGTCGCGGGCCACCGCCACGATATGGCAGCCGCCGGCCGCGAGGTGCTTGGCAATCTCCCGCCCGATCCCCCGGCTCGCACCGGTCACGATCGCGACACGTTTCTCATTTTTCTCAGCCATCGAGTGCTCCCGCGGTGTTCAGCGTTCGTACCGGTGCCTTGCGGTCGATCTTTTTCATCAGCCCGGTCAACACACGGCCCGGGGCAAGCTCGGTGAAGCTCGCGCCGTCACCAACCAATTTTTTCATCGTCTGGCTCCAACGGACCGGCTGGGTGATCTGCTCGATCAGACGCCTCTTGATCTCATCGACGCTCCCGTGCAGCTCGGCGGTCACGTTCGACCACACCGGCACGACCGGCTCGTTGAAAATCATTTGGTCCAACAACTCGCCCATCTGCTCGGCGGCCGGCTGCATCAGCGGACTGTGGAACGCCCCAGCGACCTTCAGCGGAAAGACCCGCAGGCCGTCGTCGGCAGCAAGCTTGGCCACGCGATCACAAGCCGAAAGCGTGCCGCTCACGACGATCTGTCCCGGGCAGTTGAAGTTAGCCGGCACGAGAACCTCGCCCTCGGCAGCCTTCTCGCATAACGCGGTGACCTGCTCCTCATCGCCGCCTAGCAGGCTGACCATGCCCGAGGGCATCGCGGTGGCCGCATCCTGCATGTACCGGCCGCGCGCCTGCACGAGACGCAGGCCGGTGTCGAAATCAAACACACTCGCCAAGTGCAGCGCGGTGTATTCACCGAGCGAAAGTCCCGCAAGCGCCGTCGGCGTCGGCAGGTCGGCCGCACGATGGCACGCAACGCTGGCCGTGAAGATCGCTGGCTGCGACACGTCGGTCTGGTTGAGCGTTTCCTCGGGTCCGTCTAAGCAGTAGCTCGACAGCCCGGGCATGAGCGCGTCGGCTTGCTCGAAGGTTTGTCGGGCCGCGTCGGACACCTCCGCGAAGTCCTTGCCCATACCCACATGCTGGGCACCCTGCCCCGGGCAGAGAATGTAGTTCTTGTCAGCCATAATCATCAGAGCCGCAGAAGCGCACTCCCCCACGTCAATCCCGCACCCACGCCGAGGAATAACACCAAATCACCCTTTTCGAGACCGCCGGCTTTGACCGCTTCATCAAGGGCGATCGGAATGCTCGCGGCGGACGTGTTGCCGTAACGGTCGATGTTGACCAGCGCCTTGTCCATCGGCAACTCGAGCCGGTCCACCAGTGCCGCGATGATCCGCTGGTTCATCTGGTGCGGGATGATCATTTTCACATCGGCCGGCTGGTAACCGGTGGCCGCGAACGTCGAGTCGACGACCTCGTTGAGCTTGGTCACCGCGAACTTGAACACCTCGCGGCCGCGCATCTTCAGAAACTGGCTACCGGCAGCCACCATCTTTTCGTTGATCGGGTTACGACTCCCAACCGCACAGTGCAGAATCTCCCAGCCGCCACCGTCAGAGTGCATTTCGGAATAAAGCAACCCGGTTTCAGGTTCGTCGGATGCTTGCATGACCACCGCGCCCGCGCCATCGCCGAAGAGGATGCATGTCGTGCGGTCCGTCCAATCGGTGATCCGGCTGATGGTTTCGGCGCCAACGACGAGGACGTTTTTGTGACGGCCGGATTCGATGAACGCCGCAGCCTGTTCCATGGCATATACGAACCCGCTGCAGGCGGCGTTCATGTCATACGCGGGGATGCTGTCGAGGCCGAGCGAGTGTGCGATGAAACACGCGGTCGAGGGCGTCACCATTTCCGGCGTGATCGTCGCACAGATGATCAGATCGAGATCCTTGGGCTCGAGCTTGGCGGCCTTGAGGGCCTTGGTCGCCGCGTGGGAGCCGAGGCTCGCGCTGGTCTCGTCACTGCTGACGATCCGGCGTTCCTTGATGCCGGTCCGCTGGGTGATCCATTCGTCGGAGGTTTCGACCAGCATGGCCAGTTCGGCATTGGTCAGACGCTTCTCCGGCACGTGCGAACCGGTACCGGTGATGATGGCGGAGATCTTCGACACGTCGGTAACTTAGGCGGTGCTCACTGCCTCATCCGCCTCGGCGTCCGAAGCCACATCGGACTTGGCGGCGGCGATCCGCTGAATGATCGTTTCGTTCACGTTGCTGGCGACCGCCTTCTTACCAGCACGGATGGTGTTACGGATCGCACGGGCGTCGCTGGCACCGTGACCGATCAGGAAGTATCCGCCGACACCCAACAACGGCGCGCCGCCGTATTCCTGCCAGTCGAGATCGTGAGCAATCCGGCCCATGACCGGCTTGAATCGCTCGACCAAGTCCTCGCTCTCGACGGCGAGTTCTTTCTTCACTGTCGCGAACAGGCCTTCGAACAAGCCCTCGGCGAACTTGAGCACGATGTTGCCGACGAATCCGTCGGTGATGACCACGTCACACTCGCCGCGGAACAGGCCCCGGCCCTCGACATTGCCTATGAAGTTCACGCCCTTCGCGTCACGCAGGAGCTTGCGGGTCTCCTTGACCATCGCCGTACCCTTGCCGTCCTCAGAGCCGATGTTGAGCAGGCCGACACGCGCGTCGGTTTTGCCCGTGGTCGCTTCGAAGTAGGCCGACGCCATGACCGCGTATTGCAGGAGATGCATCGGCCGGGGCTCGGGATTGGCACCGACATCGCAGTACACGACCGGCCCGTACACCGTCGGCATGATCACCGCGATGCCCGGACGTTGCACGCCGGGAAGTGTTCGCATGCGGAGCTGAGCGGCGGCGACACCGGCCCCTGTATTGCCCGCTGAGATCGCCACGCACGCGTCACCCTTGGCTGCAAGCTTGGCGACGACCGCGAGTGACGAGTCTGGCTTGTTGCGGATCGCCTCGACCGGCGGCTCGCACATGTCCACGACTTGGGTCGTCGGCACCACCTCGTAGCGGGAAACATCGACGCCGGACGTGTCGAGCGCGGGGCGGATGATCGACTCGTCGCCGACGAGCAGAATGCGGTCGTCGCCGTCGAGCAACTCGGCCGCGTCGAAGCAACCACGCAACACCGCTTCAGGTGCCTTGTCGCCGCCCATGACATCAACTGCCGCTCGCACGATGAATCGCTCCGGCTGGGGAAGGTTCTGGAAAGGGAAAGTCGCCTATTCGTCGTCCGCCGTCACATCGGCTGCCTTAAGGGAGATCCGATGATTGACGAAGCCGCAGTTGGTGCAAGCCGCGTGGGGCAGCTTGGCCGTGCCGCAGGCGGGGCAGTTGACATACGCCGGGGCACGCAGGGCGTGATGACTGCGGCGCTTACGCTTACGAGATTTGCTGATACGTTGAACCGGAAGCATGACGCGCTCCTACCAAAATGCGAAAAAGTGGGGACGACGTGAGCCGCGACGGTAGGTCTGGGCAGCGTGAGATGTCAAATGTGGCGGGGGTCTTCGCGAGATCGGCCTTCCGCACGTTATGCGGGGACTACCTCTCATGCGTGGCTCCCGCACAACGTGCGGAAGGCCGTGAACCCACTCACTCCCGATCGCAGTCCCAAGTTACCCCGAGATGCGAGGGCAGGTAGGTCTCGCGCAGCAATGCCATGTGCTGCGGATCATGGACACGTTTCTCATGCCCGCCTTTAGAAAACCATGTCCGGCGACGAACCTCGCGGTTGAGCCGTTGGGTGAGGGAATGCTTCAGGTTAATCCGCATTCGGGAAGCCGAGCGGTCGCCACGCCATCCGAGCAGCAGATGAACATGAGTCGGATCGAGCGCGGCGGCGTAAGCGGTGAATCCCTGGTGCGGTGCTGCGGACTGGAACTCGTTCGCTATGTGATTCTGCGTGAGTACGTCGAACTCGGCAGGTGCCTGCCGTTGCTTGCGCCGGTAAGCCCTTGCGAGTGAATCGCTCTTGCCTTGTAGCCCGCGTCGCCAGTGGACGCTGCCCTGCTTGCGGTCGGGCAGCCATGTGCCGTAGGCGTGGAGGGTGATGAGGTAGACGGGCATCGCTCGGCGTTCAGCCTTCCGCACGTTGTGCGGGGGCTAACGTAACCCGACCGTAGCCCCCGCACAACCGTGCGGAAGGGCCGAAACCGCTAGGATCTACGCCAGCGCCGACTCCGCAACGGCCGTTGCCTTTTCCAAGGCCGCAGCGAGCTTGGACGGGTCCTTACCGCCGGCTTGGGCGAGGTTGGGGCGACCGCCACCGCCGCCGCCGGCGACTTGGGCGGCGGCTTTGACCCAGTCGCCGGCTTTGAGGCCCTTGGCGATCGCGTCATCGCCGCAGCCGGCGACGAACACGACCTTCTCGCCGTCGACCGCCGCGAGCAGGACGGCGTAGTTGCCGAGCTTTTTCTTCGCGCTGTCGATCACGGCCCGCATCTGGTCGGCCGTCGCGCCGCCGGCGTCGAGGACGAGCAGGTGCGTGCCGCCGACGTCGCGGGCTTGGTCGAGCAGCTTACCCGTGTCCGTCGCGGCACCGCTGCCGCCACCGGACTTGAGCTTTTTCTTGAGATCTTTCACCTCGGCCTGCAAGGCCGCGACGCGGTCCGGGACTTGCTCAACCGGGACGCTCAGTTGCTGGGAAAGCTGCTTGAGCGTCTTGTCCTCGTCGAGCATGTGTTCAGTCGCGAGTCGGCCGGTGACGGCGGTGATGCGGCGGACGCCTTTGCTCACGCTTTCCTCGGCGACGATCTTGAAGAAGCCGATGTCGCCGGCACGGGAGACGTGCGTGCCGCCGCAGAACTCGACGCTGCAATCGGCGGCGTTGAGCGTTTTCACATCGTCGTCCGCCACGGCGATCACACGCACCGGGTCGGGGTACTTCTCGCCGAAGACCGCACGCACGCCGTCGATCGCCTGCGCCTCGGCCAACGGCAGTTCGACGCTCTGCACACACGCATTGCAACGAATCTGGTCGTTGACGATCCGCTCGACCTCGGCGATCTCGTCGGCGGTCACCGCCTGGCCGTGGGCGAAGTCGAAGCGGAGCTTTTCGTGATCGACGAGGCTGCCCTTCTGGTCGACGTGGTCGCCGAGGACTTTGCGCAGGCCGAGGTTGAGCAGGTGGGTGCCGGTGTGGTTGCGCATGATGTCGGCCCGGCGGGCGTCGACATCAACGTGCGCCTGTTGGCCGACGGCGATCTCGCCGGTGTCGACCTCGCCCCAGTGCAGAACGTGGTTGCCGCGGCGTTCGGTGTCGGCGACGAGGAACTTGCCGGTGTCGGTTTCGATACTGCCGACGTCGCCGACCTGCCCGCCCTGCTCGGCGTAGAAGCTCGTGCGATCGAGCAGCACGGACGCCTCGGTGCCCGCGGCCAGCGTGCCGTCGGCACGCGGCTTACCGCCTTCGACAAAGCCGAGGATTTTCGCGGTCGTCTCGCGGCCGGCGTACTTGGGCTTGTCGTCGGTCTCGGGAAACGCCGAGAGGTCGATCGCCTCCTCGCCACCCTTCTTGCGGCCCTTGCCGCTGGTCATCTTGAACTCATCGAAGAGTCGTTCGTACTCGGCCATGTCGACGGTCAACCCGCGCTCCTCCGCGAGTTGCCGCGTGAGGTCGATGGGGAAGCCGTAGGTTGTGTGAAGGTCGAAGGCATCCACGCCGGAAACCGACGCAGACCTACCAGAGGCACGAAGCGCACTTTCCATTTCTTCGATTTTGACCGTCCGGATGTTCTCCTTCTTGGCAAGGTCATTCCCCTCGATTAAGAAGTCCAATTCCTCAAGCCCCGCGCGAAGCTCTGTGTTGAACGGCACTTCGCCGCTTTCTGGCCAGCCACCTGTTACGCCGCCAATCAGCTTCCAGCCCTTCAACGACGCATACTCCTCGCCGACTCCAAACTTCCAACCCTGGTCGTAACGTGTCAGCCCACGTTCGATGGTCTCGAGAAAGCTTCGCTCCTCGCGTTCGATGATCTCAGCGGCATTCGTGTGCTTCACCTCGGGGAACGCATCGCCCATCTGCTCCTGCACGACGCTCACGAGCTTGTGCAGGAACGGCTCGCGCAAGTCGAAGCGCTGGTACCCGAACCGCACCGCGCGGCGGATGACGCTGCGCAGCACACTACCGCGGCCCTTGTTCTCCGGCACCGCTCCGTCGGCGATGCTGAAAGTCGCCATCCGCGCGTGGTCGGCGATCGCGCGGAAGGCGGTGTCGATCGGGTCGTCCAACTTCGACCCGTACGTCTTGCTGGTGAGCTCGCCGATCGCGTCCATGTACGGGGCGAACACATCGGTGTCGTAGTTGGACGCCTTGCCCTGCAATACCGCGACGATCCGCTCGAAGCCCATGCCGGTGTCGACGTGCTTGGCCGGCAGCGGCGCAAGGCCGTTCTGACCGCGGTTGAACTGGATGAACACGAGGTTCCAGATCTCGACCACCGTGTCCTGCCCGTCGGCGTTGACGAGGTCGCCGCCGGCCTTGTCGGGGGAGCGGTCGTAGTGGATTTCGGAGCACGGGCCGCACGGACCGGTGTCGCCCATCTCCCAGAAGTTGTCCTTCTTGTTTCCGGGGTGGATGCGCTCGGCCGGCAGGTAGTGGAGCCAAAGCTGCCGCGCTTCCTCGTCAGGCTCGAGCCCTTCGTTCGAGTCACCCTCGAAGTACGTCGCGTGCAGCCGCTCCGGATCGACGCCCCAGACTTTGGTCAACAACTCCCACGCCCAAGCGATCGCCTCGGCCTTGAAGTAGTCCCCAAAACTCCAGTTGCCCAGCATCTCGAAGAACGTGTGGTGGTACGTGTCCTTGCCGACGTCGTCGAGGTCGTTGTGCTTGCCGCCTGCGCGGATGCACTTCTGGCTGTTGACGGCCCGGACGTACTCGCGCTGTTCCTCGCCGAGGAAGATCGGCTTGAACTGGTTCATCCCCGCATTGGCAAACAGAAGCGTCGGGTCATCGTGCGGGACGACCGAACTGCTCGGGACGAACGTGTGGGCGTGCTTCTGGGTGAAGAAGTCGATGAACTGTTGACGAATGTCGGCGCTGCTGAGCGTCATGGGCGGGAAGTGTATGGCCTTCCCCGTTCCGGTGGCACGTCACGCCCCGACGGCACACGCCGGCAGATCGGCCACACGCCAGAGGCCCAGGACTTTGCCGGTGTCTTTGCCGCCCTCGATGTCCTCGGTGATCGCGTCGATCGGCTCGGGCCAGTGGTACGGGGCCTTGGCCAGATTGATCAGTCGGTGTCGGCCGATTTCCTTTTCGACGTTCGTCTCGACCGCTTGGTGCGATGTGGCCAGCAAGTAGGTCAGATCACTCGATCGCACATTCTCGATCAGCTCGGCATTGCGTGGCACGTCCAGATGCACCATGCAGTCGCGGCAGAGCAACGCGTCGACCTCGGGCAGCGTGTCGGACGTCAGATCGAGGTGTATGAAGGTGCGCTGCGGCGGTTGGCCGTGCTCGGCGTTGTTGGACTCGACCAGGGCTTTCACGATGTCGCCGCCGATGTAGCGATCGACCGGCAGCTCGACGTGCCGCATCCAGAAGAAATCGCCGCACGGGGCATCGAGCAGCGAGCGGATGCCGTGTCGCTCGAGCAACGCCGGCAGCTCGGCCCGGATCGCCTGCGTCTGGGCGAGGTTCGAGCCGCTGCCGGAGTAGGAGTCCGGATCGCCCCACTTGTTGGTCTGGTAGATGTAGTCAAACGCCGCCTGCGGCGAGGCGTCGGCGAACATGCGTTTCTCCCGACGCTTTCGGAGAAGCTTGCCAAACCAGGATTCGCGGCGTGACGACTCGGGCATCTGTCACGGTAGACGCCGGTGCCCCGGCGGTCAGGTTCAATCGCTGTCGAGTGCGGTGACCATCGTCGGCTCGTCCGCGTTCAGCAAGACGCTTTGCAGGGCGACCAAGTCGCTCACCGGCTGGCCGGCGATGTCAGTCACGACGGTGCCAGCGTGCCAGGTGTCGGCCATCGGGCTGTCGGGGCGAATCACCAGCGCGACCACGCCATCGCCCTCGAAGTGATCCGGCAACGGGCCGAACGTCACGCCGCGCCAGTTGAGCCGACGCGTGTCGACGGTGACGGCGGCGTGCTTGTGCGACGGCTGGCGCTGGGGTGTGACCTCGACGTCGAAGGTCGCGTCCGCCCGCCGGACCGTCAGCCAGACCGGCTCCAGCGGTGCAAGGCGATTGGCCGTGCGGATGAACGCCGCCGCGTCGTGCATGGGTGATTCGTTCACGGCTTCGATCACGTCGCCCACCCGCAGCAGTTCGCCCACCGCACTGTCGGGCGCGAGCTCGCGGACGACCGCCCCGCCGCGTTCGGCGTCGCTGAGTCGCAGGCCGAACGTCGCGTACTCGACCGCGAGGCCGCGCTTGAGTCGATCGACCTTGGCCCGCAACACGTCGTCGACCGGCAGCGCGAAGCTCAGGCCGTGCGTCTGTTTCTGCGGCAGGATCACCGCGGCGACAATGCCGATGACGTTGCCCTGCAGGTCGAAGAGCGGACCGCCGGAGTTGCCGGGGTTGATCTCGGCGGTGGTCTGGATCAGGCCGTGGTAGTGGCGGTCTTCCTCACGGGCGAGCTTGGGCAGGGCGCGGTCGGTCGCGCTGACGACGCCGACGGATAGTGCCATCTCCCCGGCGGTCGCGAGACCGACGGGATTACCCAAGGCGATGCACCACTGCCCACGCTCGGCGGGCGTGTCAGCGAGCGGTACGATCGGCAAGTCGACCGCGACCTTGAGCACGGCCAGATCGCCGCGCGGGTCACTGCCGAGGACCAGCGCCGGGAGCACGGTGCCGTCGTCGGTCGTCACCCAAAGCCGGTCGGCGTCAGCGATGACGTGCTGGTTGGTCAGGATGTACCCATCGGCCTCGAACGCGAAGCCGGTGCCGACGACGCGCGGCTTTCGACCGAGCATGTTGTCGAGCTGCTCGCCGGTCAGTCGGGCCCCGTCGTGGTCGGCGTTGGCGACATCCATCGGTCCCACGGCCGAGATCGCCACGACGCTCGGTGCAAGGTCGCGGCCGGCAGTCCGGAACGCCTCCTCCAAGCCGGCAAGTTCCAGCGTCCGCGACCGTGTCTCGATCGGTAGCTCCTCCGCCACGGCGGGCAACGCCGTGCAAAGCGTGAGGAGGATGGCGGTCAACAATGTCCGCATGTCCGAACCAGAACCTTCCGATTCGGCATCGGCCGATGAAAGGCGTTGGTTGATTCGCCCACGTAGACCAAGGGGGCGAACTCAACTTATCGGACGGCGATACGGCGGAACTACAGCAGGTCCAACGCACCGGCGATTTCCTCGCGGGCCTTGGGGTCGTCGTGGTCCTCGGCGGCGGTGATGCCGACCTCGTAGGCCGCGCGGGCGGCGTCGAGGTCACCCTGTTGTTCGTAGACCTGGCCCTTGCGAAAGTGGGCGTAAACGTAACTCGGGTCCATCTCCAACACTTGGTCGAATCGGGCGATCGCTTCGTCGTATTTGCCGGCCTTCTCGTGCTCGGTGCCAATGGCGTACACCAGAAACGGGTCGTCCGGCTCGCGGGCGTGCAGCTTCTCAAGTTCGGCGAGACGGTTGGGCATGAGTGGGAAGGTAGCGAGGAGGTGAGTAGTGGGTAGCGAGTAGCAACAAGAGTATCGGCA
Organism: Planctomycetota bacterium; assembly: GCA_039182125.1. NCBI lineage: Bacteria > Pseudomonadati > Planctomycetota > Planctomycetota bacterium. The sequence goes on along the minus strand of JBCDCH010000077.1, from coordinate 4,313 downwards.
GCTTCCCCCTACTCGCTGCTCACAACTTCGCTACTCGCTACTTCTGCTCACAGGGCCTGGTGCGGCATCGACAGCGACTCGGCGACGGCGGCGTTGGTCACGCGACCGCCGACCATGTTGATCCCCGCGGCAAAACCGGGATCGTCCTCGGCCGCCTGGCGGTAACCCTTGTTCGCCAGCTTCAACGCATACGGCAACGTCGCGTTGCACAGCGCGATCGTGCTGGTCCGGCCGACGGCGCCGGGCATGTTCGTCACGCAGTAGTGGTTGATCCCGTCGACCTGGAAGACCGGCTCCTTGTGCGTCGTCGGACGCGAGGTCTCGATGCAGCCGCCCTGATCGACCGCGACGTCGACGATCACCGCGCCGTCCTGCATGCGCTTCAGCATGTCGCGCGGCACCAGCCGCGGCGCTTTCGCACCGGGCACGAGGACGGCACCAACGATGAGGTCGGCGGTGGTGACGTGCTCCTCGATCGTGTGCGGATCGGAATAGATCGTCTCGACGTTTGCGGGCATGACCTCCGAGAGATAGCGCAGGCGTTCGAGGTTGATGTCCATGAGCACGGTGTTGGCCCCGAGCCCGGCGGCGATCTTCGCGGCGTTGGTCCCCACCACGCCGGCACCGAGAATGACCACCTTCGCCGGGGCCACGCCCGGCACGCCGCCGAGCAGAATGCCCCGACCCTGTTGTGGCTTCTCGAGAAACTTCGCCCCCTCCTGCACGCTCATCTTCCCTGCCACCTCACTCATCGGCGTGAGCAACGGCAACAGCCCGGCCTTGTCGAGCACCGTCTCGTACGCCACGGCCACGATCTCACTCTCGAGACACGCCTGCGTCAGGTCGCTGCTCGCGGCAAAGTGGAAGTAGGTGAAAATCACCTGCCCAGGCTTGAACCGCTGGATCTCCTCCGGCTGCGGCTCCTTGACCTTCATGATCATGTCCGCCTCGGCGAAGAGCGCATCGACGTCATGCACGATCGTCGCGCCGGCCGCTTCGTACGCCTCGTCGGGGAAGCCGCTGGCGGTCCCCGCGTCGGACTGAATCTGGACCGAGTGCCCGGCTTTGGTCAGTAAGGCCGCACCGACGGGCATGAGCGCGATGCGGTATTCGTCGGACTTCACTTCACGAGGTACGCCGATCTTCATCGCGGTGATGGTAGCGAGTAGGTCAGTAGCGAGTAGTGCGTAGACAGAAGCTGAAGACGTCCCTTCTGCCTACTCACTACTCGCTACTCATCTACCCACTACTCCTCCCGCCCCACCCGACCGATACCAACCACATGCCCACGGTGGCCGATGACACTCGCCGACGTATCGTTTTATTGGACGACGACCGCATCCTGCGCGACTCGCTCTCGGCGTTGCTGGTTCGCGAGGGCCATGACGTTATCGGAACCGACACGCTCGACGACGCACGCAGCCAACTGACGGGCAACACCGTCGACCTGCTGCTGCTCGACCCCGCCTGCGTACCCGGCGACAACGCCAAGCTGCTGCGCGAACTGCGGCGCGACTTTCCTGAAACGGTCTGCGTCGTCGTCACCGGCTTCGGCAGCATCGAGGGCGCGGTCGAAGCGACCCGTGCGGGCGCGTTTGAGTACCTGACCAAGCCGCTCATCGACGACGAGATCCGCATGGTCGTGCAGAAGGCCCTGCAACAGCAGCGGCTCGTCTTCGAAAACCATGCACTGCGCAAGCAGGTCGACGGGCAGTTCGCACTGGAGAACGTCATCAGCCGCGACCCGCGGATGCTCAAGATCTTCGACACGCTCCACGCCGCGGCCGACACGAGCGCGACCGTGCTGCTCGTCGGTGAGTCCGGCACGGGCAAGTCGATGCTCGCCAAGGCGCTGCACAAGCGCTCGCCCCGCCGGGATAAGCCGTTCGTCGAGATCAGCTGCGGTGCTTTGCCCGAAACACTGCTGGAGTCGGAGCTGTTCGGCCACAAGAAGGGTGCGTTCACCGGGGCCGACAGCGACAAGCCCGGCCGATTCGCGCTCGCCGAGGGCGGCACGATCTTCCTCGACGAGATCAACTCCGCCCCTCTATCCATGCAGGTAAAACTGCTGCGCGTGCTGCAGGAGAAAACCTACGAGCCCGTCGGCGGCGTCGAGCAGCTGCGAGCCGACGTTCGCGTCGTGCTGGCGACGAATCAGAAGCTGGAGCCGCTGGTCGAAGCGGGCACGTTCAGGCAGGATCTGTTCTACCGCATCAACGTGGTGACGCTGGATCTGCCGCCGCTGCGCGAGCGGGCCGGCGACGTACCGCTTTTGGCCGAGAAGTTCCTCAAACAGCACGTGGAGGAGATCGGCCGACAGGTCATCGGTTTCACCGACGACGCGATGGTCGCCCTGCAGAGCTACGACTGGCCCGGCAGCGTGCGCGAGCTGCAGAACGCGATCGAGCGGGCGGTGATCCTCTGCCGCGCGACACGCATCGACGCAGCGGACCTGCCCGACACGGTCACCGGCAAGAAGCGCGACTTCACCGGCGGCGAGCACCTGGTCCTGCCCATCGCACCAATGCCGCTCAAGGACGCGCTCGAAGAGCCCGAGCGTCGCATCATCCTCGCCGCCCTCGAACGCAACGACTGGAACCGCAACGTCACGGCCGACGAGCTCGAGATCAATCGCACGACCCTCTACAAGAAGATTCGCAAGTACCGCCTCGACCTAGGACCGGCGGCGTGAGACAGGAGGACTCAGGAGTGAGGACTGAGGCGAGCCGCGCGAAGCTCGGCTCGTCCGCACTAAGCTCTGTGGCCAAATTTGGAATTTTATACCAGACAGGCCCTTTTAAGCCCTCTTCAGCACTATTCTGTAACAAGCAGGGTCCTTTTTACCCATCAGGGCCCTTTTTGCGCTGTCTCAGGGGCCCTTTTCGGGGCGCCGCCCCTCCCTGAGCGAAATCCTGGCTACGCCCCTGGTCTGCTCCGTCACATGCTGTCGAATTTGCGGTGGTGGAAAAAGAAGCGTGCCCGTAGACATCGCTTCAACCATGTGACAAAGGCACATTTCGCTGAGACGGCGTAAACCTTCTACGTTAAATCACTGGTAGTGCTTCGCGTCACAGCATGATTTGCATGGTTTTACAATATGACTATTCCCCAAAATTATTGGAGCTCTGTCGAATTTAGGGATCAGAAATTGACTAAGCAGTGATTTTTGTCCTTACTTGAAATACGTGTGCTTGACTGACATGCCATAACTGCCTTGGATCCTGGAGGGGCGAACCAGTGCTTTCAGTGGTGTGAAGAACACCGCGCCCATGGTTTTGAATGCCCAACACAATGTTGCTCGTGAGATCTCCAGGGTTCCTGCCTCCGAATGGTCTTGTGGGTTAGACCTTTATGGAATCCCTTGTCTATTTTGATGTCCTCAGCTGGAAACATTGTCTTCCCCCCCCCATTGTATCAACTAAAGCCAGTAATGCATTTATCCAGCACATCACATAGAAACGGTGCCGTATGACCCTGGCAGTTGGTGCGTCGTTAAACCCCCCAACATAGAAACGGCCGGAGGGATTGGGTACGGCATACCTGCATATGTTTCCTGTCGGCTCGTTCATCATGTTTATAGCTTGTGCGCTGTCCCGTTGAATGTGTCAGAGATTTATCTCTCAAGTAACCGCCCTGCTCCGCTTTAAATCATGTAGATCGGTTGCGATTGAGACGGTGCGATATGACAAAGCTCAGACGCGTCTGTTGAATATGCTTACGAGAATTGTTCGGAATATTTCAGGAGAAAAACGGTAGGAATGTCGGGTACCATAATGCTGGCGATTGTGATGAGTACCTTTGGGTGGCGTACTAATCCAAATATCTCGTTAGTGTACTGGACTTTTATGCTTGGAATCATTACGCCCTCTTGCAAAATGTGTGGGGCAGGGTCTGCGGCGTGGGCGATATCGCCGGAGCGGGGGCCGTGTAGATTTTCCGGCTGTAGTCCTCAGCCTGCAGGTCTCCGTGGGCTTAAATGTTTATTTCACATCCCGTTCAGGGCGAGTGACCTAAGTTAGGGGACCATTTCGGCTGCCCACGCAAAATGAGTCAAGCCCATAAACTGAAACACGTTGATCTAAGTGTACTCCCTGTCAGTTGTTCCGGTGCACAAAACTGGTGCCGGGCACTCCCAGTCAGCTGTTCTGGTGCCCAAATCTGGTGCCGGGCACTCCCAGTCAGCTGTTGTGGTGCACAAACCTGGTGCCGGGCACTCCCAGTAAGTTGTTCTGGTGCACAAATCTGGTGCCGGGCACTCCCAGTCAGCTGTTCTGGTGCACAAACCTGGTGCAGTGCCGGGCACTCCCGTTCAG
>JBCDCH010000076.1 GCA_039182125.1 Planctomycetota bacterium | reverse complement strand
TTCCTCGCCGACGGCTCGACCGAGGCCGAGCCGGTGTACACGACGTGGAGCGTCGCGCGGACGTTCTTCCTGTTGGGCGGGGTGTACGCGGTGGTGATGTTCGCGTCGGCGCAGTACCTAGCCCCCCCGCCCAAGGGCTACGTGCCTGCCGGCTGGGACGCCGAAGCCGCCAAGGCACCGGGCCGGCAGAAGCAAGACCTCGCCCAGCTCACGGCGAACGAGTCGCTGCGCACCCGGCGGTTCTACTTCATGTGGCTCATGCTGTTCATCAACGTCACGTGCGGCATCGCGGTGATCAGCGTTGCCTCGCCGATGGCCGCGACGATGCTCGACTTCGGGCCGGTCGAGGCGGGCTTCCTCGTCGGGCTCATCGGGGTGTTCAACGGGCTCGGCCGGATCGCGTGGGCCTCGGCGAGCGACTACCTCGGTCGGCCGCTCACCTTCAGCCTGTTTTTCCTGATCCAGATCGCGGCGTTCGCCCTGCTGCCGAACGTGCAGAGCGCGATCCTGTTCCAGGTACTGATCTGCCTGATCCTCACGTGCTACGGCGGCGGGTTCGCGACGGTGCCAGCGTTTCTCGGCGACCTGTTCGGAACCAAGCAGCTGGGCGCGATCCACGGCTACACGCTCACGGCCTGGGCCGCGGCGGGCGTGGCCGGGCCGAGCGTGATCATCCCGTTGGTCAAGCAGTTCGCCGGCGAGGCCGACACGCCGGCGTACTACGCAACGGTGCTGTACGTCTTCGCGGGCCTGTTCGTGGTGGCATTTCTGGTGTCGCTGCTGATGGCCGCGGACGTCCGTGCCAAGCGGCGTCAAATGGCCGTCCAGCCCGCGTGACAAGGTGTCGCGGGGCACACCGCCGCAAGCCCTTCACGGCCGGACCAAATTGGATAAACTGATAACGACATCAGATTAAGCCGATGCACTTCAACGGCTGACTCACCCCACCCTTACCCGACCCCGCCATGGAAAACCAACGCGATACCGTGACCGTCGTTCCGACCGATGCCGCTACCGATCCGTGGCGCAGCTTTACCGGCAACTGCTGGCGTGAAGCGATCAGCGTCCGCGAGTTCGTCCAAGCGAACTACACGCCCTACGACGGCGACGACGCGTTCCTCGAGCCGGCCACACCGCGAACCGACGCGGTCTGGAACCAGCTCTGCGAGCTGTTCAAGCTCGAACGTGAGAAAGGCGTCCTCGACATCGACATGACGCCTTCGTCGATCACCGCCCACAAAGCCGGCTACATCGACCAGGACAACGAGGTCATCGTCGGCCTGCAGACCGACGCTCCGCTCAAGCGAGCCATCTTCCCCAACGGCGGATGGCGCATGGTCGAGAAGTCGCTGCAGACCTACGGCTTCGAGCCCGACCCGATGCTCCGCGAGATCTTCACCAAGTACCGCAAGACCCACAACGACGGCGTCTTCGACGTGTACACCCCCGAGATCCGCGCCGCGCGTTCGAGCCACATCGTCACCGGCCTGCCCGACGCGTATGGCCGCGGGCGGATCATCGGCGACTACCGCCGCATCGCGCTCTACGGCATCGACCGCCTCATCGAAGCCAAGAAGGCCGAGAAGAAGCAAGTCAACGAGATGCACTCCACCGAGTCGGTCATCCGCGACCGCGAGGAGATCGCCGAACAGATCAAGGCGCTCAACGAACTCAAGGCGATGGCCGCGAGCTACGGCCTCGACGTGAGCAAGCCGGCGGCCAGCGCGAAGGAGGCCGTCCAGTGGGTCTACTTCGGCTACCTCGCCGCGGTGAAGGAACAGAACGGCGCGGCGATGAGCCTGGGCCGAACCAGCACGTTCCTCGACATCTACATCCAGCGCGACCTCGCCGAGGGCAAGATCACCGAGGCCGAAGCACAGGAGATGATCGACGACTTCGTCATGAAGCTGCGCATCGTCCGCTTCCTCCGCACGCCCGAGTACGACGCCCTGTTCAGCGGCGACCCGACGTGGGTGACCGAATCGCTCGGCGGCGTGAGCGCCGACGGCCGACCGTTGGTGACGAAGAACTCCTTCCGCTTCCTGCAGACGCTCTACAACCTCGGCCCGGCGCCCGAGCCGAACATGACCGTGTTCTGGTCCGAGAAGCTCCCCGAAGGGTTCAAACAGTTCTGCGCGAAGGTGAGCATCGACACCAGCAGCGTGCAGTACGAGAACGACGATCTACTCCGCCAGAGTCGCGGCGACGATGCGGCGATCGCGTGCTGCGTGAGCGGCATGGCCGTCGGCAAGGAGATGCAGCTCTTCGGTGCCCGCGTGAACCTCGCCAAGTGCCTGCTCTACGCCATCAACGGCGGCCGGGACGAGCTCACCGGCGACCAGGTCATGCCCGGCTTCGAGCCGGTCGAGGGAGTCGTCCTCGACGCCGACGAAGTGCTCGCGCGGTTCGACAAGGCGATGGACTGGTTGGCCCGTGTGTACGTGAATGCCATGAACTGCATCCACTTCATGCACGACAAATACGCTTACGAGCGCATCGAGATGGCCCTGCACGACTACGCCCCGAAGCGCACGATGGCCTTCGGCATCGCGGGCCTCAGCGTCGTCGCCGACTCGATCAGTGCTATCCGCCACGCACAGGTCAAAGTCACTCGCGACGAGACCGGCCTAGTCACCGACTACGAAGTCGTCGGCGACTATCCCAAGTACGGCAACAACGACGACCGCGTCGACGAGATCGCCCAGTGGCTCGTCGCGGAGTTCATGAACAAGCTCCGCAAGCACCCGACCTACCGCGACGCCACCCACACCCAGAGTGTGCTGACGATCACGAGCAACGTGGTGTACGGCAAGAGCACCGGCGGCACGCCCGACGGGCGCAAGACCGGCGAGCCGTTCGCGCCCGGGGCCAACCCGATGCACGGCCGCGACACCGAGGGTTACATCGCCAGTTCACTCTCGGTCTCCAAGCTCCCCTACGACGAGTGCCGCGACGGCATCAGTCTGACCAACACTGTCCTGCCCTCGGCGCTGGGTAGCAACAAGGAAGACCAGATCCGCAACCTCGCGGGCTGCCTCGACGGCTACTTCGGTTCGGGCGGGTTCCACATGAACGTCAACGTCCTCGACCGCGAGACGCTGCTCGACGCCATGGAACATCCCGACAAGTACCCGCAGCTCACCGTCCGCGTCAGCGGCTACGCGGTCAACTTCGTCAAACTCACACGCGAACAACAGGAGGACGTGATCAGCCGAACCTTCCACGCGAAACTGTAAATCTTCCCTCAGCCCAACCGCGGGTTGCAGCGCCGGTCCTGAAGCACCCAACCACGTCGCCAGCAGGCGATACGCTTGCCTTGGTCAGTGATCCGGATCTGCAGCCCGCGGCGTTCTTTTATCCACCATGCCCTGCCCCGTCCCACTGCTCGAACCCAAGTCACGCGTCGGCATGCGTCTGCCGATTCTCGACGCGGTGGCGCGGGATGGTGAACGCGACGCCCGCCGGCGCGGCGAGGTCGGCTTCGTCCACTCGACCGAGAACGCCAGCGCCGTCGACGGACCCGGACTGCGGTACGTCGTCTGGACCACCGGCTGCCTCATGCGCTGCCAGTACTGCCACAACCCCGACACCTGGCAGCGCGGCGGCGGGACACGTCGGACGGTCGATGACGTGCTCGAAGGCGTGGCGAAGTTCACACCTTTCCTCAAGGCGGCCGGCGGCGGACTGACCGTCAGCGGCGGCGAGCCGCTCGTCCAAGCCGAGTTCGCCAAGAACCTGCTCCGCGACGGCAAAGCGCTCGGCCTGCACACCGCGCTCGACACCAACGGCTTCCTCGGCGACCGACTCACCGACGACGACCTCGACGAGATTGACCTGTTCCTGCTCGATCTCAAGAGCTACCTGCCCGAGTTGCACGAGCGTGTCACCGGGGTCCCGGTCGGGCCGATCCTCGATTTTGCACGCCGGCTCAGCGAGCGCGGCCGACCGATGTGGCTTCGACTCGTGCTGGTGCCGGGGCTGACCGACGGGGCCGACAACCTCGAAGGCTGGGCGACGTTCGTCGTCTCGCTCGATCACGTCGAACGGGTCGAGGTGCTGCCCTTCCACCAGATGGGCCAGCACAAGTGGCAAGAGCTTGGCGTCGCCTACCCCCTCGACGCCACCCCGCCCTGCCCGCCCGAGCGCGCCGACGAAGTCCGCGACTACTTCCGCGGCTTCGGCCTGCCCGTCGCGTAACGCTTCAATCATCGATCGCCCACGCGTTGTCGAAGATTCCTGCCTCGTGGATCGCGGCTTGTTGGACGTCGAACACAACCCAGTCGGGCGGACTCACACCGCTGACGAAGACCGACACGAGCGCGAGTTGCCGCATGGCCTCGGGCGTATCGGCACCGACGACGCCGACGAGCGCGACGGCGCTGTCGGGCTTGGGTCGGACCAGCAGGACCCCGGCATCGTTGTAGGCATTGTCGCCGACCTTCACGCCGTTCCGCGCGACGGTGACTGGTGTGTCGGGGAGCAGGCGTGTCCACGCCGCGTTCGTATCGGCGTTGCCATAGAGCACAACGTTGCGGTCGGGCCGGTCGTGATCGGCAAGGTCGGTATCGCGGACGATGCGGAGCGTGCCGTTGCCGCGGTAGGCGAAACTTTCCGCGTGGAACCGTGCGAGCGCCGCGTTCGCCGCCGTCTCACTCGGCTGGCCACCCGTGCCGACAACGAGCAACACGTCACGATCGAACGCATGCTTGAACGGCCCTGTCCGCGCGGCCGACTTCTCCCCCACCGGCGTCGGATCGACCAACGTCCAGTTCCCGGCATTATCGCGGAGGATATGAGCCGGGCCACTGCCGTCGTGATCGAGCCTCGTGCCATCAACGACGAGCGCGATCGCGGGGAGATCAAGGGTGAGCCGGCGGACGTTTTCGGTATCGAGTGTAACGGTATCGACGGAGCGGGCGGCTTCCACGCGGCTCGGTTGCAATGGGCGCTGCTGCTGTTCGACCGTCAACCAACCGCGACGGCCGGAGACCGAGGGATTGGCGGTAATGAGCGTGAATGCCTCATCGCCCGCCGGCTTCCGCTCCGCGAGAAACGCGAACATCTCGGCGAGGTCCACGCAGTCCGCACCCGGCGTGTCGGGCTCGTCCCACCAGTGACCCTTACCAGGCCGGATGTCGAGGACGACGTCGTCATGCAGTTCGCGCATGGCCGCGGCGAGATCGCGTGCCTGTTGAGGCGGGACGTTGTCGTCGGCATCACCGTGCAGGACGTAGACGCCGGTGCGATCAAGGTTGGGCAGCAGCGCGTAGGTGTCGCTGGTACCGGTGGCCGCGCGGTAGGCCGGCGGATGACGTTGCAGAGTCCGTGCGCCCGGCGGGTAAGTATCGAAACTCCCCCACCCCGCACTCGGGGCCAATGCGGCGAAGACACCCGGCGTGTTGGCCGCGACGTTCCATACACCGTGCCCGCCCATGCTGTGTCCCGTGAGGTAGGTCGGCACATCGGCGGCGCTGAAGTGCTCCCGCGCATCGGCCAGTGCTTCCAAGGCGTCGATCCGACCCCAGTCCTCCCAGTCGAAGCCGAAAGGCCGACGGTTGGTCGGACACACGATCGGCCACGTCCGCTTGCGTGAATATGCCCGGGCGTGGTTCGTTGCTTCCACGCTGGCACCGTGCAGCGATAACACGATCGCTTCGACTTCGGACTCCAGCGCTGGTTGCACCGCGTAGTACTGCACGCTGCCGTCGACCCCGCTGATGAATGTGCGTCGATACACGTCGCCCGCATCACGCACCGGCAGGTCGAGTGATACTTCGTGCATGACGCATTCGCCGACCATCAGTTCCAACCGCTTTACGCAAGTCGGCCCGCCGTCGTAATGAACCATCACCGGAACCTGCTGACGGGTCATCGGCGCGATCATCGGCAACGCCTGTTCGACGCCGTCGACCCGCAACCGCGGCGTCACCGGTTTATCCGTCGCGTTGACCACGGCCAGCCCGACCGGCATGCGGGTGCTCGTTTCTCGTCGCGGATCGAACACGGTCCGATCCCCTTCCGCGAAGAACACCGTGGCAACCGGCTCTGCGATATCGAACACGAACGCTCCTCGGCCCGAGAGCCGAACCACGAGTTCGTTGTCACCTTCGGCCAGTCGGACAGGTAATGACCAAAACCCATAGCCGTACGGATCGCCCGGCCGAGGGCCATCGGCGTCGACCAGCAGCGCGTGGCCCTGGGCGTGGAACATCACGACACGCTCGCCGTCGCTCCGCACGGTCAGTCGGGCATGAGTCGCCCGCCCACTGAAGCGGAACCGCTCGTCGGTTTCATCGAGATTGGCCCCAACCCACTCGCCGGGCAAGTCGGCCCCCGCGAGGGCCGCACGGATTACCGGGTCATCGACGATCGGCACCCGACCCCCGGCGGTGCGCACTTGGGTCACCTCGCAAGCGGTGACTTGGACGCCTTTCACGCCGGTCTCGGCCGACCGGGCGGTCGGTGCGGCAACCTGAATGACGAAACAAACGACCAAAAACGTGCGCCAGAACATGGGCAGCATGCTACCGGATCAGCCCGCCCCGCCCTGCTCGAGGAGGAGCTCGGCGATGCAGGAGCGGAGGTACTTGTGATCGCGGTCGGCTTGGACGAGCCGCTTGCGGTCCTTTTCCGATTCGGCCGATTCGATCACCCGGTGGCGGAGGTCATCGAACGTCGCGTCGTCAAGGTCCGGCACGCGCGCCCAGGCGGCTTCGAAGGGATCCACTTTCGGCTCGGGCTTGGCGGTGGCGAGTTTGCGTTTCGCGGCGGCGAGGTGCTTGACCTTCCAACCTTCACGGATCGCGTCGACGAGCCAGCCAGGCGTGTAGCGTCGTCCTTCCTCACGGTTGAGCCGGAACGCTTCGACGTATGCCATGATCGCCTCGGCGTCAAAGTCCTCGGCCAGCGCCGTCGCGGTACGCGGGGCAATCCCCAACTTCACAAGTACAACCACCACGTCTTCGGGTCTTGAGTGGTTGTTAGAAGAGTTCTCAGAGGCTTTCTCAATTAGGCTGCCGCTGGTGACATTGGGGGTGCGACGTCGGCGGCTCTGGGCCAACGCCTTGCGTGACACTGCCCCACTGTCGTCGGCGACACGCTTGCCACTGACGTTCTTGTCACTGCCCCTCTGTCGTGAATGGCATTGGGTAGATTGGGGGGTCGTGTCGGGTGCGACGGGAACGAGCAACTGGTAGCGGTTGATCTCCTGCTGCGGGCGGTTCTTACCGTGGCGGGTTTGGGCGACCAGCTGCATCGCCTTGAGGTCGGCGATGCCGCGGTAGCACTGGCGGACGCTGATGCCGCTGAGCTTGGAGAGCTCGGGGTAGCTGACCTCGCAGACGTAGGTTTCGCTGAAGGCGGCCTTCTTCGCCAGCGGCAGATACACCGCCCGGGCACTGGGTCCCATCTGGGCCCACATGCCCGTGTCGATCAGCGAGTGCATCACGCGGAACCAGCGGCTGCTCTTGGTCCCGGCCTCGTCGGCGGTCATAAACACCACCGGCTGATCGGACTCGATGTAAGTCCGATGTGTCTCGGGTTCAGGGATGTCGGGGTCGACGTATTCGGGGTCGACGCGGCGCGCGCTGGTGCTGGGGAGGTCGGGGGTCGGCGTGCGTCCTGTGCGTCGTCGGGTCACGTGCTCCCTCACGTTGGCGATCGCTGTCGTTGCGACCGGTCCGGATCATCGTGACCGATCCCGGCCGCGAGCCCAATGTTGCGTCCGTGGAGCGACAACCCGTGGGGGTTGACCGGCACCCAAACGCCAACATCTTGGGCATTGTAGCGGGAGGTCGTCGGGTGCCAAGCGCCATCGTGCGGGCTTCGTCGGTGTGCGGGGCGCCCCCGGGAACCGGGGCGGGGCAACGGCGTGGCTCTGGTCGAAGCGCCGCACGCGGCCAGGGCGACGTCGTCGCCCGGCTACCGACGTCGTTCTGTTCATACGCGAAGCCACCCAGACACCTAGGTGTCTGGCAACCTTGGTGTCTGGGTGTCGGGCCAGGTGTCTGGGTGTCGGGCCAGGTGTCTGGGTGCTTTGAACATCCGGCGTCGGTCGGCGTTGTGGGGTACGTCGCTGCCGTCACCGTTGGCCGCCCTGTCCGCCCCGGTCCATCCTCACCGTTCACGAACCGACTGTTGCTCCGAGCATGGCCCGGCCGATACGTCGTGCATGCTCGTCACCATCACCAACCAGAAGGGCGGCGTGGGCAAGACCATGCTCACCGTGCACCTCGCCTGCTGGCTCGAACAGCAGGGCGTGCCCGTCGTGGTGCTCGACGCGGACAACCAGGGCTTGACCGCCGAGTGGCTCGAGAAGGCCGCCCCGGACATGCCGTGCCTGCACAGCGCCGACGCCAAGGAGCTCAACACCGTCCTAGACCGCATCGACGACAAGTACGTCGTGCTCGCCGATGCACCGCCGGGATTGGGCGAGGGGTCGATCACGCTGCTCAAACGTTGCGACCGCGCGATCATCCCGCTGCGGCCCAGCTTCAGCGACATGCGCGCCACCGTCCAAACCCTGCGCACCCTCGACAAGCTCACCGAAGAGCGCGGCAAGTCTTTCGAGGCAACGCTCGTCGTGAACATGATGCGTAGCGGGGCGAACCACACGAAGCTCGCCGTCGCGACGCTGCCGCAGTACGGCTTCCCCGTCGCCGACACGACCATCGGCCACCGCACCGCTTTCGAGAACGCCAGCAGCGAGGGCACCGTCGTGTGGCGCATGACCCCGCCGGACACGAAGGCCGTCAAGGAAATCCAAGCCCTCTGCACCGAACTCGAAGCCGCCATCACCGGCGGTGGTCGGAAGCGTTCCTCGGAACAACAACTCGAAGCCCTCGCGGCGTAATCGACGCCATTCCCTGTAGGGCAGGCACCGCCTGCCACCGCGATCAAGCCCCGACGGCAGGCCGTGCCTGCCCGACAAACAGAATCACACCATGAGCATCAAGACCAACAACGCGATGGCCGCCCTGTTGAACACCACCGCCGTCCCCAGCGATGTCGAGCAACGCATCAGCCCGTCCCAGGCACCCGTCGACGAAATGCCCGAGCCGAAGAAGCCCGCCAAGCAAATCCGCCGCGAGGTGAAGCCGGCCAAGCCGAAGACGCCCGCGGCCAAGTCCAACCGTGACGACGTCAACGTCAACATGGACCACCTGCACAAGGGCGAGAGCACCAAGCAGTTCACCCTGCGCATGCCCGTGACCATGTGGGCCCGGCTCAAGCTGATGACCACCCGCGCCCAGCTCACCGGCGAAGGCACTAAGACCCAGCAGGAGATGATCCTCCAAGCCGTCGAAGCGTTCCTCGAACAACAGGACGACGCCAAGCTCGCGGCGTAGGGCGAGAGCGCGCCCATGGACGAGGCTATCGCGATTCACCCCGCTGAACACCAAAGGGCAAGACGTTACCCGTCCACACGCCGTTCACCGTCGGCGGCGTTGTCGCCACGTTGGTAAGCTTCGCCCATGACGATCGGACAAGATGTTCTGCGGGACCGGGTACGCGGATGCGTGGTCGGCGCGGCGATCGGAGACGCGCTTGGGCACGAGACCGAGTTCCTGTCGATGGAAGCGATCCGCCAACGTTTCGGCACGGCAGGCGTCGCCGGATTCGAGCGGTGGGGCAGTGACCCGGCGACAGGCCGACGGGTCGCGCTCTTCACGGACGACACGCAGATGGCCGAATGCGTGCTGCGTGCGTTGCTTGCCGGGGGAGCCGTCCCGGAGCGTGACGTGGTGATGGCTGACATGTGCGAGCGGTTCGTCGGGTGGTCTCGTGCGCCGATCGGCGGCCATCGGGCCCCGGGCGGTGCGTGCATGTCCGGGTGTTCAGCGCTGGCCGGCGGGGCGGACTGGCGAACGGCGGGGGGTGCAACGGCGGGCGGGTGCGGCAGCGTCATGCGGGTTTACCCGGTCGGTCTGCGATTTGCGTTCGCCGAGGCTCACGAGCGGGAATGGTGGGCCGTCGCGCAAAGCTGGCCGACGCACCGTGATCCGATCGCGACGGCGGCGAGCGCGGCGATGGCCGCGGGGGTGGCGGGGTTTCTGCGTGGCGACGACGACCGTCACGTCTTCGCCGACATGACCGCCGCAGCCGCACGGCACGACTACAAAACCGCAGGCATGATCTGTCGCGCCTTGCGCGCCGCCGAGGACGGCACCAATCCCGCGAGCGTCTACGACAAGTATCGCGGTTGGGCCGCCCACGAAGCCATCGCCGCCGGCGTGTTCGCCGCCGCCCGGCAACCGTCCGACACCGCCGCGGCCATGCTCGAAGCCGCCAACACCCCCGGCGACAGCGACTCGCTGGCCACCCTTGCGGGAGGATTGCTGGGGGCGCGCAACAGGCTTTCGACGCTGCCGCAAGACTGGGTTCGTGACATCGAGCGCTCGGCGGAGTTCCTCGCGTTGGCGGACGAGTTGACCGATCTGATCGGCGTGTCAATCGGAATCTAGCGCCGCAGCCAACGCCGCTTGCCACTGCACGGCTCGTGCCGGGTCGCAGCGGCAAGCTTGGGCGACGCGGCCCTTGAGGTGTTCGGCGAAGTCCGGGCGGGCGGTGCGGTTTTGGCTTGCGAGGCCGTGCTTGGCGGCGTTATGGAGGATGGCTCGCAACTCGCGGCGGTCCGGGCGGGATTGCCCGGGTGATTCGTTGACCGTCAGGCCGGTGACTTCCTGCCGGTGATGGGAACGCATGACCTGCGTTTTCTTCGGCTGCTCGTGAAGATCTTCGCCCTTGAGGATCCGGCGGACGCCGCCCAGGAGCTTGCCGACATTGGCGGAGCAGTCGGCGTGGCTGAAGGTCAGGTCGTCGGCGTAGCGGGTGTAAGTGAAGCCGAGCGCCGCAGCGTGGCCGGCGAGGCGTCGATCGAGGCGGCGGCACAGGCGGTTGGTGATTGCCGGGCTCGTCGGTGCGCCTTGGGGCAGGCGTCGTTCGCCGAGCGCGACCAACGTCATCCGCCCGTCGGCAAGTGATGCCTTCACCCTCGGCGGCTCGGTCGTGAGCAGCGCGAGCACCGTCGCCGCCGCACCGCTGTAGCCAAGCGCTTTGAACACGCCGCGGACGCGCGGGAACGTGATGGTGCCGAAGAAGTCGGCGAGGTCGAGGTTGACGACAACGGGGCGACCCGCATGGCTGGCGGCGTTGGTGAAGATGTCGCGGCCGGCGACGAAGCCGTGGGCGGCGTCGTGGACCGGGAGCTTGGCGAGGATGTGTTTTCGCACCTCGGCTTGTGCACGCTTGAGTTGTGGCTTGGGCGCGGAGATGCAGCGTGCGCCGCCGCCGGGCTTGGGCAAGTCGTAGCGGTGGTAGTGCACGATGGCCGCGCCGCGGCGGTGGTACGTCAGCCAACGCAGCTGCGAGAGAGGAACACCGAGGAACGTCGCGACGTCGGCCGCGGTGTGCATGACCGGTAGTTCGGCGTCGCGGAGTTTGTCGGCGTCGGATGTCTCGTCGTTCAACCCGTCGCTCACGCCATCGCCGAGGTAGGGGACACCGGCGTTTCGCTTCGCATCCCATGCCGCACGACGCTCGGCA
The DNA here is from genome assembly GCA_039182125.1 of Planctomycetota bacterium. Classification (NCBI taxonomy): domain Bacteria; kingdom Pseudomonadati; phylum Planctomycetota; species Planctomycetota bacterium. Next base: position 7,434 of record JBCDCH010000076.1, on the reverse strand, counting down.
GCCTCGATCGCCTGTCGCTCTTTCTTCGCCTTGCGCCGAGCCCGGCTGGATTTGAGCCGACGCTTGCGCTCGTCGGCGAGCAACCGGTTGGCGTCGGCGGTTCCGCCTCGCAATTCTCGCAGCTCCCGTTCGATCGCGCGGCGTTGCGACGCCTCGTCCGGCGGGTCTGGCGGTGGATCGATGTTCTTGGGCCAATACCCGTGATGCCGCATGCGGCTGAGCATCAGCATGTCCGTCCACGCCGACGCCTGCTCGACGAAACGTCGAAACAGTTTGGCTTTGCGATCTTCGGAGGACTGGGACATGTCGCGGGTGCCGTGGGCGGTGAAAGTCATGAGCAACGCGGGAGGTCGGTCGGGCCGGCCGCGGCGTGGCGGGCCGAAGGACACAAAGTGTCAGCGTTCGCGTCGGTCGCTTACGTCAAGCCGGGACTCGCCCGGTCAACTGAAGCGGGACCCCGCCACCGGTGCATCGCAGACCCGCAGGGTCGAACCAGTGCGATGCACCGGTGGCGGGGTCCCGCGGATGGCGAGCGGGCGGGTGATGGAACCGCAGCGCGGTGGCCTGCACGGCGTAACGCCGCACGCGATGGATCAAACCATCTGGCTAAGCCGGGCCGACGCGTTACACATCCGGCCCGCCGCGCCGGGGCCGGCCTCGGGGCCGACGTCCGACGTCGCTCATGAACATGTGGGGTGATTCGTCTGGGTGGTCAGCTCTGGTTGAGGTGGTACTGACGCAGCGCGAGCACATGCTCGCAGGGACCTTGCGTGAGTCGATGTTCCTTGAAGTGTCGGCAGGTGCAAGAGAACTCAAGGACCTTGCCCTCGGCATTGATGTGGACCAGTGGGCGGTACGATCGGCCGTCGGGGCCGCGGACGTTGCCGGAGATTTTCCACGTCGTATCGCCACCGACCTGCACGGGCCGCTTGGCGATGATCCGCACGTTGCCGGCGGCGACGATCTGCTCCGCGATGCGCTGGCGGTCGCCGCCGATTTTTCCTTTGGGCGTTGCTCCGGCATCGGTCGCGCGGCGGGCGGCCTTCTCGTCGAACGGGCCGGCGAAGAGGTCGCGGTGGCGGTAGATCATGCCGGCCGATTCGTCGTTGCCTATCGAGCCGAGGTCCGCCGTCGCCCGGCCCACGGCACACAACGCGTTGACCGCCGCCCGGGCTTTATGCACGTCGAGCCCCGTCGCCGCGGAAAGGCCCGGCTCGTCCATCCGGCGGTGTTCGCGCAGTGCCGTGTACGCCGACATCAGCTCGGTCGCCGTGCAGTCTTTCGGCCGGGCGAGCAGCGAGAACTGATCGTCGCCGGTCCAGTCGTTGTCGGTCCAGCCGGAGAGGCCGAGGGTGAACGTCACGCCCGGCCCGAGTCGCAGGACGTACAGGCTCGGCATGCCGGTGCCGGCGAGGAAGACGTCCACGCCGGTCATCATCGGCAACAGGCGTTCGATCGTCCGTAGTCGGTCTCGGCCCCATGTGCGGATCGTCGTCGGCTCCGGGCCGTGGTAGCGCGTCGAGAACTCAACGGCATGTTCCCATGGCTCGAGTACGACCCGGCCCGGCTGACCCGGCGTAAGTTCCCAGCGGATCGCCCGCGGACTCTTGCGTGCCCGGCCGAGTCGGCGGAGCGTGCGGACGAGGTTGAACAGGTCGATGCCGCGCAGCCGCAGGCGGGTCAGCCCCAAAGACATCGTCGCGTGCACCTGCAGGAAGCCATTGACCCACGAGTCGGGCAGGTCGATCTTCTTCTCGAGATGATCGCCGTCGATGCCGGCCCCGGTGGTTTGCACGGAGAAGCCCGACGGCTTCACACCGAAGCGCGTGGTGCGGTAGGTGCGCAGGCGCTGGAGTTGTTCGTGGAGCTTGACGGAGAAGTCGATATTGGTCGTGCCGAACTGCCGGTCGGGACTACCGTCGAAGAGGTCTTGGCTGACGCTGAGCCGGGCGTAGGTCGACTCGTCACGGCTGAACGCTTCGAAGCTCACTTCGTCGGGCGCGACGGTGACGACAGGGTCGAGCAGGTACCAGAGTTCGTAGGAGTTCCGCCACGCGACTTCGTTGAAGTAGCGGGCCTTGGCGGTGATGAACGCGGCGCGGCGTTCATTGCGTTTGAGGTCGAGTTGGGCCAGTGACTCGGTCAACTCGGCGACCCGGGCGGCTTTGCCGGCACCGTTGATGTTCTCGAGGAACGCCTTGTCCTGCCCCGCGAGCCAAGCGACAAACTCGGCGCGGTCGGCCAGCGGTTTGGGTTTGAACCGGAAGTCGCTGACCACCACCGCGTGCAACGCGCCGAGTGCTTCGCGCAACCGGAGCGGGTCGCGCAGCTCGCCTTCGAAGAACGTCGGCTCGCGGAGCTGGTTGGTCGCGAGGCCGACGGACATCGCGGTGGACGACGCGCGGCCGATGCCGCTGCGGGCCTCGAACTTGGCGGCGTAGGTGGTGCTCATGCGGCACCGTCCAGTCTGTGATTGCCGATCTGCGTGATTGCCAGTTGCTCGAACGCATCGGGCCGGGCGATCTTGACTGCAGCCAAGGCGGCGAGCGCGCGGTCCGCGTCGTCGGCGGTAACGGAGCGGGCGACGGGCAGCAGGATGTCGGCGGCGAGGCGGGCGGCATCGTCGGAGGTCGCGCCGCTCTCGGCGATGGCATCAAATACTCGCACCTTCAACGCCCGGCTCGGTGTCACGTCGAGTAGGGCCGTGACGAGTAGCGGACGAAGTTTGTGCAACGCATCGGCTCCGGCCGGCAGGGCATCGATCGCCATGTCCAACGCGAAGCTGCGCATGTCCCGGGCCGGGTGCTCGGCGAGCTTCTCGGCGAGGTCGGTCCTGTCGATCGTTGCCAGGCCTTCGAGCACGGCAGACTTCGCGGCGGTGCGCACGTCTTCGAGCGTCGAGTCGAGCAGGGCGAGGAAGTTGTCGACGCCGAGCGTGGCGAAGTCGGTCTGCCGCAGCAGCAGGTCGGCGATGACTTCGCGGGTGTCGGGCCACTGTCCCTCGGCCAGGTCGAGCAGTGGGGCGGGGTCGGTTTGCCAAAGTGTGGGGTGGGCGCGGAGCAGGTTGCAGGCAACGGCGCGGACGGATGTCACGTCGTGGTCGGCGAGCCGCAGCAAGCCGAGTAGGCCGAGCAACTCGACGGCATCGCTACGTTGTTCGAGCACCGCCGCAGCGACCCGGGCTGAGGCCGCTGGGCCGTCGAGCAGCGCAATGACATCGGTAGTGTCGGGCAACAGTTGGTCCGCTTCGAGGGCGAGAGCATCGGCCAGCACCGACGCGACGGCATCGAGCCGGGGGTCATCCGGTGTGCCCATCATCGTCCGTGCTTCGTCGATATCGTCGGCCGAGTCGTCGTCGGGCACCGGCATGGGCAGCGGCGGCGGGGGATTGTGCAGGATCAATAGCAACCGATCGGCCAACGCCCGGCGGACCGTGTCGTCCGCCTCCGACAACACCGCCACCAATACCTCGGCGGCAACGACCGCGGTGTCGGCCTGAGAACCGGTGAGAAGCCCGACCACCCGTTCCGGACCGTCGGTCCACGCATCGGGGCGACGGCGTAGCACTTCGTGGGCGACGGTCCGCGCTTCGTCACGCTCATCGAACGCGAGCCGCAGCACCAACGGCCAGTCGACCGCGTCGGTGCTGAGCCGACGTTGAAGTTCGTCGGCGGCGAGGGACACAACACGCTCGTTCGGGCTGTCGAGCATGGCGACGATGTCGTCGGCTTCGGCGGATTGCAGCGCGTTGGGGTGGCGCTCGATCCCGGCGAGGCCAAAAGCGATGAATCGCTCAATCCGGCTGCGGGCCAGGAGGGCTGCGAAAGCGGTCGGGTCGGCGTCCCAGAGTTGCGGGAACGCTTCGGGGCGATCGGCGGGGCGGGGCGCGGTTGTTTCCTGAGGCCGGGCGGATGGCGGATCGGCCGGTGTTTCGACGGCGGGGTCGAGCGGCGGGGCGTTGTTGCCGGTGAGCCAGTTGATGGCTCGTCCGAAGATTCCCGTGGGTCGTTCACGCCGAGCGGCTTGGAGGGCTTCGCGTCGTTGACGCCATTCGGCCTCCCGCCGGGCGCGGTCGGCGGCGCTCTCGGCTTTGCGACGCTCCACTTCGGAACGCGTCGCGGCGTCGATCCACTTCATCCCGCTGAAGAGGGTCGACGGGTCGCCGCCGTGAAGGATTCGGCCGACCAGATACGCCCGGTTCCAAGGATCGCGGCCGAAGAACGGGCTCCACTGCCAATGGTCGCTGCGTCGAGTGAGCAGGGCTTCGTCGGTCGGTTGATATCCGCCGAGGACGCATGCGGCATGTCGTGGGTAGTGGGCCGGGTCGTACTCGGCGAGATTGCGTAGATGACGCCAGACACGACGGCGGATGTAGTCGCGGGTGGTGCTGCGGAAGACGGTGGTGAAACCGACCTCGCCGGTGAGGCCGCTCTTGACGTTGGCGACCTGGGACGAGCTGCGCGAGACGTCGATCCGTGTGGCGAGTCGGCCGAGTGTGTCGGCATCGCGGCGGAGTTGGGCGCGCTTGAGGATGCTCTTGGTGTAGCGCCAGACGTACGGATCATGCCAGCCGTTACCGAGTTGAAAAAGGAAGTTACAGACGCCTTCGGCGATGACGGGTTGGTTCGTCAGGCCGGCGTACTCGTAGAGGAAGTCGGCGTACTGACCGCGGCGTTTGGGTTCGGCTTCGAGAAGGGTGGCGGCAATCCGGGCGGGTTCACTCGCTTTCGTCGGATCCAGCAACGGTCCGGCAAGTTCTTCCTCCAGACGCTCGACCGCACCGTCCAGCGAAGCGTGCGAGCCGAGATTGATCAACGCCTCGACCCCACTGCGGCGTCGGCTCAGCAGCTTGCGGGCGGCGTGTTCGGCGACGATCTCGGCGGCATGCTCATCCCCGCAGGTGCCCAGCGCGTCGATGATCGCGCAGGCTTCTTCGTTGGCGTTTTTCAGTGCCGCCAGCAACGGCTCACAGGCGATCGGATCGGCGAGGTAGAACAAACGTGTCGCGGCCAGTCCGCGTTGCCGAGGATCGCGTGGGGTGGCGGACAGATCCGTCAGCGCCGCCGTGGTCGCGCCGCTCTGAAAACCATCGGCCGCAAGCTCGGCACGCAATGTGGCAAACGCCTCGGATACTTCCCCTTCGTCAACCGGGCCGACCGTCTTGCTTGTCTGCAATCGATCGACGTTCCGCCCGACACCGACGCGCACGATCCAACCGCCGTCGGCCGGCTCGGCGCTGATCGAGGCTTGTCGACCATCGCGGTGTCTGAGGTTGATCGGGCGTGGTATCACGTTTTGGGGTGCTAGTCGAAGTCGTCGAAATCCTCGTCGGGTGGTGGTGCCGGGACGGCGACTTTCTGGGCTGGCGGAGCCGGCCTGACCGGCGGGGCGTCGCGCATCGGGTTCAGTTCCCCCAATTCCTCGGCCAACATGGCGCTCGCGTGACGGAAGTCGACGAACTCTCCGCCCATCATCAGCGAATACGCCGACCACATCAGGTCGGCCGCGATCTCCGGCGGAACCTGCCCGGTGCCCACGCCCAGCCCCGGCAGGGCGACGGTGTAGATCGGGTCGGTCGGATTCTCCTGGTTGTGCATTCGCACCGCCTGGAGCGCGGCCATGGCTGCTAACGCGACATTCATCGTCGCGGAAATGTCCTCGCTGCTCTGGTGCATCGTCGGGGTGCTCACCAGGAACCGAGGAACCTCCCGGCCGGTCGGTACACACGTCGCGCAACCCAGCGGCAGCGTCTCGTCGCGTCGGGAGACGAAACGGTCCTTGGCCATCCGCTTGGCCGCCGCTTCGATGCCGGTACCAAGCTCGTTCTTGATGACCGCGTCAAGTCCGCCGTCCATGCTGATCTTGCTGTTGGTGGGTGTCACCCAGGCGTCGACCCGCTGATCGAGCATCGAGCCCTGGACGATGTGGACCTCGGGGTTTTGCTCGAACGACTGCCGCCATGCCGCGACCATTTTGGGGGACAAGTCGACGAGCGTGACGATGAGCCGACGTTCGGGTTCGGCGGGAGGATGTTGGGTGCCTTGGACGTCCATGGTCATTGCCTCTTTCCGTGTCATCCTTGGGTCGGATGGGGGACGACATCGCGGGAGTGCGTCCTCAATGCGTGAACTCCACGAGGTACTCCAGTTTCTGGCGGGCCGGGTCGTACACGACGAACTCGTCATCGGCGAACTCGGAACCCTTGCCGCGAACGCCGTGGCAGGAGTCGTGACCGTCGGGCGGTCCGGTTAGGCCCCAGGTGATCTTTTTGTACTTGGCCGACTTACCCAGCGCGACCCTGGCCACGGCGAGAAACTGGGTGCGGCGTTTGCCGGGGGCCGCGTAGAAAGCGCTGGTGCAAGCGGCATCGCCGAAGTAAATGCCGTGTCCCAGCCAGCCGGCATCGGTGCGCCGCACGCCCATCTGGGCGACGAGTTTCGGCATGAGGATGCCACGCGACAGGATGCCGACCCAGTTGGACGCGCGCGACCCGTGGAAGAGTAGTTGTTCGTTGCCGACGCGGCCGTCGTAGCGCTCGTGTTCCTCGGGCCGCTTGACGCCCCAGATGCGCTTGACCTTCATCGACTTGATCTTCACTTGCGAGTCGAGCACGTGCTTGGCGATCTTCTTGAACTCCTTGTCCTTCGGCTCGATCGCACGCAGCTCACAGCCGAGGCTCCGGTACTGTTGATCCACCTCGGCATCGTAAAGAACACTGCCTTCCTCGCCGTTGACGCTGAGCATGTCGCGCATGAGCTGCAGGGTCTCCTGCTTGGCGGTGATGGCTTCGGCGGAGTCGATGACACTCTTGAGAACATCGGCGCGGGTACGACCGACGCGGTGGGGGATCGCGCTGTAGAACTCGCCGGTGAGGTCCGCAAGTTGATCGGCTTTCTTCGCCTTCGCCAATCGTTTCTTGCCGAAGACCTCGGCGATATCCACCAGCAGGGCTTCGCCTTTTTCTATCTGGCCAATGGTCAGAATGCCCAGCGGTGTCTCGATGCCGTTGGCCGTGATCTTGGCTTGGACCGTGTTGGTCAGAGCGTGGGTGGCTTCCTCGTAGAGATAGGTGACAACGTCTTTGACGTCCGGGTGAAGGTTTAGCGGCGGCGGCCCTTTGGGCTTCTTCTTTGCTTTCTTTTCCTTCTCGCGTTGTGCTTCGGCGGCGATCTCCAGCGTCTTCGCATCGACCTCGCCGGCGCTGGTCCCACGTGCCTTGGTGCTACCGATGCTGACGCTGGCGAGACTGATTTCCTTGTAACCTTTGGAGGGCGAAGTCTTCTGGTTGTAGATCTTCTGGTACTCGGCCGCGGCACGGTGCTCGTTGTCGAAGTAACGACACTCCTTTTGACCGCTCTCGGGATTGTTCTCGAGATCGTCGGTCCGGCCGTAGTGCGTGAACACCCGAAACGTCGCCTCGCCCTCGCCGCCGCT
>JBCDCH010000075.1 GCA_039182125.1 Planctomycetota bacterium | reverse complement strand
GTCGCTCGTGTCGTAGTCGGTGCTGACGGTCTCCGGGTTCGAGTTGATCATCACCGACTCGTATCCCAGCTCCCGCATCGCGAACGCCGCCTGCACGCAGCAATAGTCGAACTCGATGCCCTGCCCGATGCGATTGGGCCCCCCGCCGATGATGACGACCTTGGGCTTGTCGCTGATGCGGATTTCGTCGTCGATAACCGGCTTGCCATTGCACGAGAAGGGCGTCTCGTACGTCGAGTAGTAGTACGGCGTCTCAGCCTCGAACTCGGCAGCACAGGTGTCGACGAGCTTGTAGACGGGCTCGACAAAGAACAGCTCGCGCCAGCCCTTCATGCCCGAAGATGGGCCGGGGGAGACTGACTGTAGCTGTTGATCCGAGTAGCCCAGCGGTTTCGCTTTGGTCAGCCACTCTTCGACTAACTGTTCTTGGTGCAGGTGGTCCTCAAACTCCACCAACTCCTCGAACTGCCCGAGGAACCACGGGTCGATCTTCGTTAGCTCGTGAATCTTCTCGACACTCCAGCCTTGCTTGAGCGCGTAGCGAACGTAGTACAGCCGGCCCTGCGACGGCACGCGGAGCTTGCGAGTGAGCACGTCGTCGCGGATCGGGAACGAGCCGGCCGCCGACTCGCCTTGAACCGTCCTGTCTTCACCCTCGCTCTCGCCCACTCGCTCCTCGCTACTCCGCTCCGCCTTCAGCCACTTGTCGTTCTTGTCCAGCCCGTACCCGAACCGCTTCACTTCCAGCGATCGAATCCCCTTCTGGAACGCCTCCTTGAACGTCCGGCCGATCGCCATCGCCTCGCCGACGGACTTCATCTGCGTCGTGAGCGTCTCGTCGGTCTCGGGGAACTTCTCGAACGTCCAGCGCGGGAACTTCACCACAACGTAGTCGATGCTCGGCTCGAAGCAGGCGGGGGTCTTGCGGGTGATGTCGTTGGGTAGCTCGTCGAGCGTGTAGCCGACCGCGAGCTTCGCCGCGATCTTGGCGATGGCGAAGCCGGTGGCTTTCGACGCGAGCGCGCTGCTGCGGCTCACCCGCGGATTCATCTCGATGACGACCTGCTCGCCGTTGGCGGGGTTGACGCCGAACTGGATATTGGACCCGCCGGTCTCGACGCCGACGGCGCGGATCACCGCCAACGCCGCGTCGCGCATGCGTTGGTACTCCTTGTCGGTCAGCGTCTGCTGCGGGGCGACGGTGATGGAGTCACCCGTGTGCACGCCCATCGCGTCGATGTTTTCGATGGAGCAGATGACGATCGCGTTGTCGGCCTTGTCGCGGATGACTTCGAGCTCGTACTCCTTCCAGCCGAGGACCGACTGCTCGACGAGCACCTCCGTCACGGGCGAGGCGTCTAGGCCGCGCTGGAGGATGTCGCGATACTCACTGGCGGAGTACGCGATGCCGCCGCCGGTACCGCCGAGGGTGAACGCCGGCCGCAGGATCAACGGCAGGCCGATCGTGTCCAGACATTCCTCGCCCTCCTCCAGCGAGTGAACCACCTTGCTCATCGGGACCTTGAGCCCGATCTCGATCATGAGGTCCTTGAACACCTGCCGGTCTTCGCCCTTGAAGATCGCCTCGCGGTCGGCGCCGATCATCTCGACGCCGTACTTCTCGAAGACGCCCGCATCGAACGCGGCCATCGCGGTGTTCAAGCCCGTCTGCCCGCCGAGCGTCGGCAGCACCGCGTCGATCGGCCGACCGGCCTCCTTCTCCCGCCGCAGGACTTTCTCCACCGTCCCGATCGTGATCGGCTCGACGTAGGTCGCGTCGGCGAACTGCGGATCGGTCATGATCGTGGCCGGGTTGGAGTTGATCAGGACAACGCGGTAGCCCTCTTCCTTGAGCGCGCGGCACGCCTGGGTGCCGGAGTAGTCGAACTCGCAACCCTGGCCGATGACGATGGGCCCGCTGCCGAGGATGAGGATCGATTCGAGGTCGGTGCGCTTGGGCATAAACTCGGACATCATTGCGGGCCCGTGCCGCTTGGCAACGCACCGAACGGAATATCGTTGGTGGTGCTGAAACTGACGAGTCCTGACGTGTTGCCCGGCGACCCGGCGAAGATGCCGATCGTGCTCGCCCATGGGTTTTTCGGCACCGGCAACACGCGGATCGGGCCGATCGGGCATCGGTACTTCTATGGCGTGGAGAAGACGCTCAACGCCGCGGGACATCCGGTGCTGGTGGCGAGCGTGCCGTTTGCCGGGCCGGTGTCGGTGCGGGCGGCGAAGCTAGTACGGCAGATTCGCGATTGGGACGTCGACAAAAAGCCGATTGTCGTCGCCCACAGCATGGGCGGGCTCGACACGCGGCATGCGCTGACCCACCTCGGCCTCGCGGGCGACATCGCCGCGCTGGCCACCGTCGCCACGCCCCACCGCGGCAGCCCGTTTGCCGACTGGGTCCTGCGAAAATTTGGCAGGACCACGCGCGGCATCGGTAACTTCCTCCGCCGGATCACCGGCATTGACCTGCGCGGCAGCGACGACTTGACCGTCGAAGCGGCTGAAGCATTCAACGAGGCGACGCCGGATGTTGCCGGCTTTCCGTACTTCTCCGTGGCCGCGGTGCGTGAGCGCGAGTACACGTTTCCGGGGTTGCGTTTCTCCCACAACATCATCACGGCGGCCGAGGGGGACAACGACGGACTGGTCGGCCGGGCGTCAGCCATGTGGGGCACGTTCCTCGGCGAATGGGCGTGCGACCACACTCACTCGCGCAACCAAGTCTTCCGCGAGAAACACCCCGAGCCGACCGGCGACGTCGGCCCGCTGTATCAGCAGTTGGTGGACGATGTCGAAACCGCGTTGCTGAGCAACGCAGCTGCGGAAGAAAGTACACCGCACTAGCTGCGTTGCTCCGCAACGCGGTTGTCGCGATAAGCTCATTCATGCCTCTGCCAAACGGGATCTCGGTCGCACAGCACGTCGTATCGATGGATCGGCTGCGATCGGCGGTGCCTGCCGCACGCAAAGGCGGCTTGGACGGCATCACCCTGCCGGCCCGGCTCGACGCCAGCGCGCTCACCGCCACCGGCAGCCGAGAGATCAAAGCCCTGCTCACCCGCCACGCCCTGCGCCTTTGCGGCATCCGCTGCCAGATTCCCGGCTTCGGCAATGACCCCGAACCCCACGCGCACTCAATCAACCGCGCGATCGACGCGGCCCGATTGCTGCAGGCCGAGCTCGTCGCGGTCGACCTGGGCAGACTGCCAACCTTCAGCCTGGTCGAGCCGATTGCGAAGCCGACCGAAGCGGTCGGTGGATTGTTGATGCCGTCGGCCGACGATATCGCGCTCTTTGGTGGCGGCGGCAAAACACCCGCCAAGCAAGACGATCCGAACAACCACGCGGCCACCGACGAGGGCTTGCGGCTCGTCGCCGAACATGCCGACCGGGCGAGCGTGGTCGTCGCACTCGGATCATCACTCTGCGGCACCAACGAACTCCACGCCGCCCTACGTCGGGCCGACGCACCGGCGTTCCGCGCGTTGCTCGACCCGGTCGCGACGCTGCACGACCCACACGGCAACGCTGGCTTCCTCGACGACCTCGGCGGCCAACTCGCCCACGTCCTAGGCAACGACGCCACCCGCGGCGACGGCGGTCGCACGCAGACCCGTCCGCTCGGCCAAGGCGACGTCGACTGGCGCGAACTGTTGGCCCTGCTCAGCGAAGCCAACTACACCGGCGCGATGGGCGTCGCCAACGCCGCCGCCCTCGGCGTGCTCCGTGACATCTAACGCCCACGGCTTCAGCCGTGGGTCTGCATGCATGACCATCAGCCGACCCACGGCTGAAGCCGTGGGCTTTTGTGTCACTGTCCATCGAACATCGTCGGCTCGGGTGCGGGCTGCGGGCGGCCGAGGTGGTCGTAGGCTTTCGCCGTCGCGCGGCGACCCTGGCGGGTTCTGGTCACGAACGCGTTCTGCAACAGATACGGCTCGATGACGTCTTCGAGCGTATCGCGTTCCTCACCCATCGTGGCCGCGACGGCTTCGACGCCGACGGGGCCGCCGTCGTAAATGTCGATGATCGTGCGGAGGTAGGTGCGGTCCTGCTCGTCGAGGCCGGCCGCGTCGATGCCCTCGAGCTTGAGCGCGGCCTGAGTCAGGTCGTGCGTAATGGGCCCGTCACCCTCAATGGCGGCGAAGTCACGCACGCGGCGTAGCAGGCGGTTAGCAACGCGCGGCGTGCCACGACTGCGACGGGCGAGCTCGTCGAGCGCCGCCGGCTCGGCTTCGAGCTTCAGTTGGTGTGTGTTGGCGTGCAAGATCGTCTGCAACTCGGTCGGCTGGTAAAACTCAAGGTGCTCGCTGATGCCGAAGCGGCCACGCAACGGGCCGGTCAGCAGGCCGAGCCGCGTCGTCGCGCCGATGAGCGTGAAGGGCTGAACGGGGATCGTGACGACCCGGGCGTGGTTGCCGGTGTCGATCGTGATGTCGACCTTGAAGTCCTCCATCGCCGGGTAGAGGTACTCCTCGACGACAGCGGAGAGGCGATGGATCTCGTCGATGAACAGGACATCACCGGCCTTGAGGTTGGAGAGAATCCCAACCAGATCCGTGCCCTTCGTTAGCGCGGGACCGTTGGTCACATGGACGTTGGCGTCCATCTCGTTGGCGATGACGTGAGCGAGCGTCGTCTTGCCGAGCCCGGGCGGGCCGTGGAGCAAAGCATGGTCGACCGGCTCGCCGCGACCCTTGGCCGCGCCGGTGGCGATCTTGAGCTTGCGAATCAGGTCCGGCTGCCCGACGTAATCCACGAACCGCTCGGGCCGCAGCGCGAGGTTGAGCGTCTTCTCGGTTTCGCTGGCGACTTCGCCGGAGAGGATGCGTTCGCGGGCCATGGCCCGCATCGTACGGCTCACTCGATCAACATGCAGTCGCCGTAAGAGAAGAACCGGTAGCGTTGCTCGATAGCTTCGACGTACACGCGTCGGCGGGCCTCCGTGCCGATGAAGCCGTCGACGAGCGCGATGAGCGTCGACTTGGGCAGGTGGAAGTTGGTGAGAAGCGCGTCGACGTGCCGGGGCGTGTACGGCGGTTGGATGAGCAGGTCGGTTTCGCCGGAGCCGGGCCGGATGTCGCCGGTCGGTTGGGACTCGAGCGTACGACAACTCGTGGTCCCGATCGCGATGATCCGTCCTCGGCAAACGTTGATCGCGTCGGCCGCTGTTGGCTCGATTCGCCACCGCTCGCTGTGCATGTCGTGGGCGTCGAGGTCTTCGGCAGTCACCGGCTTGAACGTACCCATGCCGACTTCGAGGTTCACGCTCGTCCGCGGCACCCCTGCTTCACTCAGCGCAGCGAGCAGCGGCGGATCGAAATGCAGTGCGGCCGTCGGCGCGGCCACGCTCCGACCCACATCGGCAACCACCGTCTGATAGCGTTCGCGGTCCGCCTCGTCGCGCCCGTCGCTCCCCTTGGCTCGCTTGATGTAAGGGGGCAACGGCATCCGGCCGACGCGGTCGAGCACCGAAGCGTCGTGCGAACACTCTGCGTCGTACCCGTCATGTTCGCGCTTTGCCACGACACGCAGCGTGACCCCCGGATCGGCGACGAAGGCGAGCGTCGCGTCCGGGTCGACCGGCCCGAGGTTCTTGAGCAAGACCTGCCAGCGTTTGTCCTCGCCGGCGAGCCACAACGCTTCGATCAGGCCGCCGGTCGGTTTACGAAGCGTGAACCGGGCGGGGATGACCTTCGTGTCGTTGAAGACCAACAAGTCATCGGTGCGCAAAATACTCGGTAGGTCACGGACCTGCCGGTGAGCGATGCGGCCGGTCGTTCGGTCGAAGTGCAACATGCGGGCGTCCGACCGCACCGGCGGCGGTTCCTGGGCGATCAGTTCTGGTGGAAGATCGAAATCAAGGTCGGCGGTGCGCACGGGAAATCGTACGAAAGCCCACGCCTTCAGGCGTGGGGCGGCGCGTAGGGACCGACGGCCAACCCACGGCTGAAGCCGTGGGCTTTCGGAGCCCCGCGTGTTGTTTCGACGCATCATCCGGCGCATTCGCCGACCCGTATCGGCATTCCCACGTATTGGCACGCCTTTGCAACAGCTTCGGCATGCCGCCGCTCGCGCCGCAACTCATCGGACCGTACTTCGACCTGAAACTCGTGCAGGGGCTCACCGGCGCGATCCGGGCGAACCTGCTCGCGGCCGGCGGTCGCCCGGGCCCCCTCGGCACGGTGCAGATGCCGCGTCCGTTATCGGCCGATCGCCCCGTGGATCGCTTCGAACCTCGGCACACCGTCGAGCCCCAACCCCGCATCGAGCCCCGCAAGGTCCATCACCCGCTCGCCAAGGTCGATGTCCACGTCGAACCCGTGGTGGTGCATCGTGACACGCCGGCTGCTCCGAAAGTATGGGAAGCGCTTCCGCCGGTTCAGGAATCCCCCCCGATCGTCGATAAATCGAACAGGCTCGAGAGCGCGTATCGCCCGCCGATCGCCGGCAGCGGATCGCTTATCGACCAGTTCCTCTGATCGACGGACCACATGCTCAGCGAAAACGAAGTGAATCATGCGATCACCGATATCGCCGAGATGGGCCGCAACGCGCTGATCGATGCGTTGCGTGATTACGACGCACAGTTTCCCGTCGATTTCAGCGATGAGTTTCTACAAACCGTCGAAGAAGATCGGCTGCGCCACATCTTCGTTGCGCTGGTGTTGCACTGCCAACGGCTGCCCGAGCGCTGCGCGGCATAGCGATCAGCCACGCGGGTGGAATTTCTTGTGGATGTCCTTGAGGCGATCGCCGTCGACGTGCGTGTAGACCTGCGTCGTGCCGACATCGGCGTGGCCAAGAAGCGTTTGAACCACACGCAGGTCCGCCCCGCCGCCGAGCAAATGCGTGGCAAAACAGTGACGCAGAACGTGGGGACTCACCTCGTTCCACAACCCGCTGGCCTTGGCGTGCTTCTTGACGATCTGCCAAAGCGCGACCCGTTCGAGCGGCTTTCCGGTGTGGCTGACGAAAAGGAACTGGTGCTTTTTTTTGTTCTTAGCGACCAAATGCGGTCGCACTTCGTCGAGATAGACCGCAATGGTGTCCCGCGCCGCGTTGCCGATCGGAACGAGTCGCTCCTTGCTGCCCTTGCCGACGACGCGTAATGCCGCCGCTTCAATGTTGACGTTGGGCAGCTTCAGTTCGCAAAGTTCGGTCGCCCGCAGGCCGCAAGCATAGAGCAGTTCGAGCATCGCCCGGTCACGCGTGGCGAGTTGCTGCGTCTTGGGGTCTTTCGGCTTGCCATCCGTTGGCGTGTCGTCCATCGACTGGGTCGTGCTGGGCGTAAGGACCAGCTTGGTGACCATGCGCTTGGAGAGCGTCTTGGGTAGCAGCTTCTCCGGCTTGGGCCGATCGAGCATTTCGAGCAGGTACGCGGTGTCGTGGCCCTGGGTCTCGAGCCATTTCAGGTAAGACCGCAAGGCAGCGAGCCGGCGGGCGACGGTGCGGGTCGCCGCGCCATGCTGGCGAAGCTCCATGAGGTACGCCCGCAACCGCTCGGCGCCGGCGAGGTGAATTTCGACCTTCGGCGGCAACTCGCTTTGCAAGTCCGCTAGGTCTCGGCGATATGCCAGCAGCGTGTTTTCCGCCAAGCCACGCTCGATCTTCAGGTGCGTGAGAAACTGCTCAACGAGCGTCTGCGTCAGGCCGCGATCTGGCGCTTGATCGGCTTCCGGACGCGCAACGTCACGAAAGCGGCCTTGGCCCGAGCTTCGCGTCGTTCGTCGAGCAACTGGGCGTAGGTCGGGCATGTGGCGTAGTCGCTGAAACAGTGGCTGTAAGTGAACGAAAGCCGATTCAATCGGAACGCGTTCGAGCAGCGTTTGTCGTCACGATTCACGAATGGGCAGTGGTCGGCCATGAGCATCTCCCGGATTGGAAAAGCATCGGCGAAGCTTCTCCAAATCGGACAGTTTTTCTGGCATGGGCTGTTCACTTGAATGGACAGACCCACGAAGGTCACGAAACTTCCCGCGTCGCGCCTTCGTCATCACTCTCGGCGACTTCACGGGCGGCCACTTTCTTGAATGCGTTTCGTAACGCTCTGTCGTCAAACTCATCCAAACGAAGGAACACCCCCTCCTGCTTGGCTTTGGCGATCGTTTGATGGTGCGTAAAGAGCGACATGCGTTCAAGGCCGGCGGCATCTGTCGGCCGCTCAGGGTCGGGCGTTTCGAGGAGGTGTCGCAGCAACGCCGACGCCTGCTTGGGGTCGTCGATCACGCCGGCGACGTCGAACTGCGTCGGTATCGCGGTGAACAGCTTCGCCGTTCCCTTGCGCGGGCCGGGCATCACGGCGAGCCAGCGGAAGCGTGTCATCGGGGCGATGAACTTGTACGGGTGCTTGCGGAGCTTCGCGATGTCATCGATGCGTGCTTTCACTGCGGCGGCTTTCTCGAAGTCCATCGCGCCGCTGGCCGCGAGCATCTCACCTTGCAGTTTCGCGGTCGCTAACTCCGGCACGGCGAGTGCCTCGGCGGCGTCGGCGACGATCTTGCCGTACTGCTCCAGCGTGATCGTCCCGTCGCACGGCCCAACACACCGGCCCATCTGCTTCCAGTTGCACGCGCCGGCGGGCGCCTTCTGCAAGACGCCATAATCGCGGCACAGATCGAACAACGCCTCGACCTTGTGGACGAGTTTTTGTGCGTCGTGCTTGTCGCCGATCGGGCCGACGTAGATGCCGGTGCTCAGCGTCGGGTCGGTGGTTTTGGTGAAGCGTGGATAGGTGGTGTCGGGGTTGACGTGGACCCACCACGCGGTACGGAAGCCGAGCCAGCCGGCGTAGCGGTCGGGGAAGTGTCGGCGCGCCGCTTCGAGCCAAACGAGATCGGCTTCAAACGTGCTGCTGACCGGGCGGTAATGCACATCCTTGACGACCGTGCTCAGGTCAACGGCCTTGCCTTCCTTCTCGCTCAACCGGTTGCGCAGCGAGGCACGGAGGTTCTTCACCGCCAACAACTGCACCGGCCGATCGTCGGCGTCGGTCATCAGATACACCGCGTGCTTCGCCGGCGCGTCGTCGGGCGCGACCGTAGTCGGCAAGTCCGCGAGACTCATGAAAATGCCTCACGCACCAGCGGCGGTAGCGGCAAGTCCAACGCCGCCGCCACGCCACGCAACAGCTCCGCCTCGCGGACGTTGATCACCCCGTCGGCCGCAACGCAGTGTGCCGCGGCATCGAGCACACGGCGCTTGATCCCCGGCGACGCTTTGTCCAACTGGTCCAGCGAAAGCGTGAGCCGATTCATCGGCAGCTCCGGCCGCGGCTCATCGGCCAACTCGGGCGCGACCCGCGCCATCCCCGCCTTGTACGCACCGTTGGGATTATCCGACCGCTTGGCCATCACGCTCAAAAGCAGTCGGATCGGGTCCAGCAGCGGGCGGATCGAGTGGATCTGGCCGGCCTTGCGTTTCTTCTTCTCGCCGCTGGTCGGACAGCTGCGCAGATGGCGGACGATGATCGTGTAGAGCGCGAACTCGAACGGTGTGACATTGCCGTCGGCCTCGACGAGCTGCCGCAGAAGACGGCAGAAGTTCGCCGATTGCAAGTCGCTCATCCGACCCAGCGCCGGCAGGCACAGATCCACCAACGGCAACCGACCGCCCGGGCCCAGCGGCTTGGCGAGTTTCGCGATTCGCAGGGCCTCCTTCCCCAACGGCGGCTCGAACTTCTCGAACAGTCGCATCTGTTTGTCCCGCTCGATCTCGTCTTCGTCGAGCAGCATCGCGAAGCACACCGCCCGCGCGCTATACGGCTCACGTGTCGCTTCGATCAACTCCTCGGGCAGCGACTCGATCAGCTTGCCGGCGAACGCGACCGCCTCGGGCTCGATCCGGCCGACACGCCGGGTCACGTCGCTAAGCGGCATCGCGGTCTCGCCGGCGAACGCGGCACCGGCAAACGGCTTGCGCCCCTCGACCGGCTTGAGCTTGCCGTCCCACGCGGGGTCGATGCGTTTGATCCGCACGTCCAATGGCGGGTGCGTCGCGAACAGGCTACCGGCGAGTCGGCTCAGGCCGGTTGAGAAACCGGTGGCGAAGAACATGTGCGCGATCTCGCCGGCGTGGGGGTTGCGAACCGCCCCCTGCCCGGCGACGCCGCCGATCTTCTTGAGCGCGTCGGCGATGCCGTCCTTATTGCGTGTGAACTGCACGGCCGACGCGTCGGCAAGGAATTCGCGCTGCCGACTTATTGCCGACTGAATCATGCGACCGAAAAACACCCCGATGTACCCGATTGCCGCCAGCGTGAGGCCGGCGACGAGGATGACGATGATCGCGCGACCGTCGTCGTTCTTTCGGCGTCGGCTGTAGGCGCTGCCGGTGTAGGCGAGACTGCGGATCAGCACGAGCCCGAGCATGCCGATACCGGAGATGCCGAAGATCACGCCGATGAGTCGGCTGTTGAGCCGCATGTCGCCGTTGAGGATGTGGGAGAACTCGTGGGCGACGACGCCCTGGAGTTCGTCGCGGGTGAGCGCTTCGAGGCAGCCGCGCGTGACGCCGATGGCGGCGTTGTCGGGCGTGGTGCCGGCGGCGAAGGCGTTGATGCCCGGCTCGTCACGCATGACGTAGAGCTCCGGCTGCGGGCAGCCTGACGCGATCGACATTTCCTCAACGACGTTCTGGAGTTTCTTCTCGGTCGGATTGGTCGCATGGGTGAGCGGCGTACCGCCGAGCATCTGCGCGACCGCCCCGCCGCCGCCGCGGAGCTGCAAAGACTTGGTGAACATGCGTTCGCTGATGACGAGCAGCGTGGCAAGTGTCGCAATCCCGATGGGCCACGGTTGGAACCACCGCCAGCCGCCTGACAAGCTCTGAACCGGTTGCCCATCCATCAACCGCCGTGCTTGTTCTCGACCGGGCGGCACGAGTTGCACCGGATCGGAAAACCAGATGTTCCAACCAATCAGCACGACCGCGTTCACCGCGATCACGATCCCGACCACGGCGCACAGGAACAGCACCACGAGCTTGATCGTGCTCCGACGGGCGGCGTCTTGGTGCTCGAAGAAATCCATGGGGTGAAATGACGAATGTCGAGTTCTCGAGTGGCGAATGTCGGCGTCGGCCTACGTTACCGACCTTCGGATTTCGGCATCCGGGCTTCCTTCGTCATTCGGGAACTCGACATTCGGATTCGCTCGCTCGGCGTCGTCCTGCACGGTCCACAGGTCCACGGCGTGGAACCCGAACAGCCCCGCGAGCAGGACCGTCGGAAACGTCTGGCGTTGCGTGTTGTACGTCGTGGCGGAGTCGTTGTACGCCTGGCGGGCGAAGGCGACGCGGTTTTCCGTGGTGCTGAGCTCTTCCATGAGTTGAGAGACGTTGGTCGACGCCTTGAGGTCGGGGTAGTCCTCGACGCGGATCATCAGTTTCGAGAGCAGACCCATCAGCAGGTTTTCGCTGCCGGCGAGCTTGGCCAGCGACTCAGGGTCGGCACTGCCCGCATCGGCGACGGCGGCGTTGCGGGCCTGGATCACGCGCTCAAGCGTCTCCTTCTCATGGGTCATGTAGCCCTTGACGGTCTCGACGAGGTTGGGGATCAAATCGTGTCGGCGTTTGAGTTGAACGTCGATCTGCGAGAAACCGTTGCGGACGCGTTGGCGAAGGCGGACGAGCCGGTTGTAGATCCCGGCGACGACGCCGATGAGCACGACCAGCACCACGATGAATCCGCCGATGAGCCACCAGAGCATGATGGCCACGATAACGACTACGGTGTCGCGTGGAAGAATCGCCGCACGGTCATGATCCGGTGCTGATGGACGAGGTGCTCGACCTGCTCGCCCTGCAGGCCGGCGAGGTGGCGGTCGACTGCACGCTCGGCCGCGGCGGACACGCACTTGCCATCGCCCAGCGCCTCGG
Source organism: Planctomycetota bacterium (assembly GCA_039182125.1). Classification (NCBI taxonomy): domain Bacteria; kingdom Pseudomonadati; phylum Planctomycetota; species Planctomycetota bacterium. The sequence goes on along the minus strand of JBCDCH010000075.1, from coordinate 7,289 downwards.
CCCGGCCGGCACGCTCATCGCCCTCGACGCCGACCCACGCAACCTCGAGTACGCCGAGGGTCGCCTCGCCGAAGCCCCGTGCAAGGTTGAACTTCACCACGCCAACTTCGGCACCCTCCGTGACATCCTCGGCGACCGCAGCGTCGACGTCCTCCTCGCCGACCTGGGCGTCTCGACCAACCAGCTCACCTCCGACACGCACGGCCTTTCGTTCTCCGTCGACGGACCGCTCGACATGCGGCTCGACCCGGACCTGCGCACCACGGCCGCGGACATCCTCCGAACCACGCCCGAGAAACAGCTCGCCGACTTGATCTACCAGAACGGCGACGAGCGTTTCAGCCGACGCATCGCGAAAAGGATTGTCGAAACCCGACGCCAAGCGCCGATCAGAACAACAGCGCAGCTTGCAGAGCTGGTGCGTTTCGCGATTCCGAAGCGGCTCCACGACAAACGGATCCACCCGGCGACGCGGACGTTCCAGGCACTTCGGATGGCGGTCAACCGTGAGCGGGAGAATCTGGAAGCGCTGCTCGACTCGGTGCCGCAGGTTTTGTCATCCGGCGGGCGTTGCGGGTTGATCAGCTTCCACAGCCACGAGGACCGGCCGGTCAAGCACCGGCTCAACGAGTGGTCGTCGCTCGGGCTTCTCGAGAAGCTCACCAAGCGACCCATCACCCCCGGCGAGGCGGAACTGACCGCCAACCCGCGATCCAGGTCGGCCAAGCTGCGCGGGGCCCGTCGTGTCGGATGACGGGCCATATCCCCCGTATCCGTAGTTGGCGCCATCCCATGACCCGCGAAACCAAGATCGGCCTCCTCGTCGGCCTCGCCTTCCTTCTCGTCGTCGGCATTCTGCTCTCCGACCACGTCTCCAGCGCGGCCCGACCGCCCGAAGCGCCGCTGGAGACCGCCGCCAACGACGTCGCCGCCGCGCTCTCGGCCCCGGACAACGACGACGTCGCACCGATCTTCGAGATGCGTCAGCCCGACACGCTGGTCGCGGCGTCGGTGCCCCAAGACGAGCAGGAGCCGAGCCACTTCGCGATGGCCCCGATCTACGACGCCGACGCCGCCCCGCTGGCCCGGCACGAGTCGCCCCGCGAGGACGCGTGGGACACGTTCGTCCCGGACGCCGAGAACGTCGAGCCCGAGCCGGAGCCGACCCCGACCAACGTTGTCGAAGAAGGCGGCCTCGTCACCGAGTCCGTCGCCGTTCAGGAATACACCGTCAAGAAAGGCGATTCGCTCTCGAAGCTCGCCCACACGTTCCTCGGTGCCGACACGCCGGAGAACCGCGAGATCATCATCGCGCTGAACCCGTCGCTGCGCAAGAACCCCGACAAGCTGCTGCTGGGTGTAACGTACCAGGTGCCCGCCGGCGGCGCGAAGCCGACCACGATCAAACCGTCGATCAAGCCGCGCGAAGTCGCTCCGACCCCCGCGATCGACGGCGAGGTCTACGAAGTTCAGCCCGGCGACAGCCTCTGGCGCATCGCCGACCGCGTCTGCGGCGATGCGTCGCTGGTCGATGAGATCATGGAACTCAACGCCGACGTCCTTGGCGGCAAGGACATCGTCAAAGTCGGGATGAAGCTGCGGTTGCCCTGAATATCATCCCGAGCGCAGCCGAGGGATCTAGCTTCGGACACCGACCGCTCGATTCAGCCGCTGGGCTTACGAAGCTAGATCCTTCGACTTCGCTCAGGATGACGGAAGCGTGATGCCGAAACTGATCCTCACCATCCTCGCGATCGTGGCCGTGCTGGCGATCCTGTTGCAGATCCGCCAGCAGCAGGCCGCCGTCCGCAGCGACACGCTCCGCCTGCACCGCGACATCCGCAACACCCAGCGCACGCTCTTCCAGCAGCAAGTACTCATCGGTGCCAACCTCGCCCCCGGCGCGATCGAGCACCAACTCGACGTGCCGATGCCCAGGTTCGACGAAGATTCCGCCTGGGATGCGGTGTTGGCCGGCCAGGCTTCCGTCCGATAACAGACCCGTGGAAGTCCGCCCGAGACGAGCTGCGTTGGTGCTGGGTGCGCTGACGCTTGCGCTAGGCGGGTTGCTGGGGCGGACGGCGTTTCTTCAGTCCGCCGGCGCAACGGCGGCCGAGTATGCCGAGCGGCAACACGACGCCACCGCGACCCTCGCCGCCCGCCGCGGCAGCATCTTCGACGCCCGCGGCCAACTGCTCGCCGCCAACGTCACCGCACAGGACGCGTTCGTCGATCCCAAGTTCTTCCTCGAACAGAACCCCGACCCCGCCGACCGCGACGCCGCGATCGACGCATTGGCCGAGATCCTGCTCGTCGATCCGCTGACGCTGGCCCAGAAGATCGGCCGCCGGCCCGACGCGCGGTTCGTCGTTATCGCCGAGCACCTTGCGGAAGACCAACGCCGCGCGATCGCCGACATCGGCATCAAGGGCATCGGCCTCTCCGACTCGCCCCGCCGGCTCTACCCGGCCGGCTCGCTCGCGGCACACGTGCTCGGCTCGGTCGGCTCGGACGGCAACGGCCTCGAAGGCATCGAACTCGCCCGCGACGGCACCCTCCACGGCACGCCCGGCAAGACCCGCCAGGTCCTCGACGCACGCCGACGCCCGCTGCTGCTCGCCGCCGCCGACCTCACCCCGCCCCACCACGGCCGGCACCTGGTCCTCACCCTCGACGCCAACATCCAACGCATCGTCGAGGAAGAGCTCGCCGCGACCTGCCGCGAGCACAACGCCAAGACCGGCCAAGCCGTCGTCATGGACCCGCGCACCGGCGACATCGTCGCACTCGCCGTCTGGCCCAGCTACGACCCGTCCGCACCCGGCGACGTCCAGACCGACCTGCGCCGCAACCGCGCGATTGTCGACCCCTACGAGCCCGGCTCGGTGCTCAAGCCGTTCATCGTCGCCGCCGCCATCGACGACGGGCTCACCACCCCCGCCGAGGTCTGGCCCATCAACGGCGCGACCTGGCGCACCAGCTACGGCCGAACGATCACCGACGTCTACGGCTACCACAACCTCAACACCTGGGACGTCGTCGTCAAAAGCTCGAACGTCGGCATGAGCATGCTCGGCAACCGCATGGGCAACGACGGCCTGCACGACGCGCTGGGCGACTTCGGCTTCGGCCAGCGCGGCGGACTTGGACTGCCCGGCGAGGGGGCCGGCATGGTCCTGCCGCTGCGACGTTGGACCAAGTACTCCACCGAGTCGATCAGCCAGGGCTACGAGATGCTCGCGACACCGTTGCAGTTGGTGCGGGCGGTGAGTGCGATCGCGAACAACGGCTGGCTGCCGACGCCGCGCGTGGTGAAGGGCACGCTCGACGAGAACGGCGGGCTCATGCCCGAGCCGAGCAAGCCCATGCGGCAAGCCGTCTCCCCCGAGGCCGCCGCGTGGCTGCGCCGCATCATGGCCGACGTCCCCGTCCGCGGTACCGGCAAGAAGGCCCGCTCCGACACCTACCACTTCTTCGGCAAGACCGGCACCGCCCACCAGGCCGTCGACGGCAAGTACGACGAGGAGCACTACGCCGCCAGCTTCGTCGGCGGCGGCCCGTACGAAGCGCCGCGCCTCACCATCGCGCTGGTCGTGCACGAGCCGGACAAGTCCGTCGCCCACTTCGGCGGCATCGTCGCCGCCCCCACCGCCGGCCGTATCCTCGAACGCTCCCTGGCCTACCTCGAAGTCCCGCCCAGCCAAGAACTCCCCGAGTACCCCGCCGACGTCAAACGACAACTCCACGGCATGCGCTCGCAGTGACTCGACGGCTTCCCAACACCGTCGCCTACCGGTAACGTGGCACGCATGGCGATCGAGCAATGGTCGGAGAGCGTATTGGTGGGCCGTCTGCGGGACGATCCGGTCCTGGCCGACGATCTGGACAGCATCGTCGCGCGGATCGAGACCGACCCGTGCGACGTCATCCTAGACTTCGCCGAGGTGACGTTCGTTTCCTCGAGCAACCTCGCGGGCATCCTCCGCCTGCGCAACGAACTCCGCGACCGCGACGCCGAGAAGAACATCCTCCTCAGCAGCGTCGGCCCCAAGATCCTCAGCACCTTCACCGTCACCGGCATCGACAAACTCTTCGACTTCGCCGAGAACCTGCCGATGGCGCTGGCCCAGCTGGCGATCGAGGAGTGAGGTCATCGTCGATTCAAATCAGAGGAAGCACTATTGCGCTCGGCTGCTTCAATCTGCTGTGTTTTCCAATCAGAATATGTCCGACCATCTGGGAGCTGCCACGTTATCCGGCCGTTCCTATTACCGCCAGCAACCACGGTTGCTGCGGAACTCGGACTCGAAAACTCCACATCCGAGGCGAATTCGAATAGATGATCATCCTTCGGTATGAGCCGTTTACTCGCTACAAGCTCGTCTCGAACCTTAATATTGTTGTCCAGCGACGGAGCCGTTTTGATTCTTGCGGTTGACCCTTTCATAACGATGAAGACTCCGTCACGTTCCTGCGCATGAGCTTCAGCACCGGCATCTGTCATCGTCAGGGTCAGTAGATCATCGGTCACCGACTCGGCATCGGGCTTCGCTTGCTCCCGCAGGAAATCAAATCCAAGCACGGGCAGCACCAACTCGATCTGATCGAGAAAGTACTCCATATCAGCTACATCCGGCTCGGGAAGGGGCTTCGTATCCGGGGATGTGCCATTCGACACTACGACCCGATCAGCGCTCTGCGCGAGACCGATCAGACGGCACTCCAAAAATCGACCGTGCGACTTCGTAAGATTGAAGTCCTTGCTCGTCACCGTAACGGCGCGAGTCCAGAAGTCTTTACTTGGATCCCGATCATGGGCTTTAAGCCGGTCGAATACATCGTCACCTTCACCGATATAAATCTGCTCCCGGTCGCCGACTAGGCCGACAAGAATGTAAATGCCGGTACGCCTCAGTTCTTCCCGGCCCGCCATATCAGCTAACTGGGCTCGTGGCAGCGCGATCACCTGCCCTGTCCAGTTAATAATCTCCGCCATTGTCGGGCCATTTGAAGAGCCGTCGAGAAGGTAGATCCGAAGCGTCTTGCCAAGTCGATGCGTACTCATTGATGAGGATACTGGTCCGTAAATACCACTGGTGTATGCACAAAAAAGATGACCCATAAATGGGCATCCAGTCGACGCGTCACTCCCGCACGGCGACTTCGTTTTCGTCGGCGACGAGTTGGAGGCGTAGGACCAGCAAGGCCGCGCTCAGCTGGGGGTCGCTGTCGAGCAGGTTCTGTTGGAGCTCGTCGATCGGACGGGTGTCCGGGGTGTTCTCGTCGAGCTTCTGGAGCACGTCGAGGTCATTGCGAGCCTCGCGGGCTTCGATGAGCTGGGCGACCGTCATGTCGATTTCCAGATCGGGGTCGACGCCCCACTCGCGATCGAGTTCGTCCTTGTGGATCGACTCGCCATCGGGCAGGTAGTAGTGGCTGGTGGTGAGCTTGAGCCGGGCGGCACCGCGGCCGACGGGGAAGAGCATCTGCACGCTGCCCTTGCCGAAGGTGCGCTTGCCGACGACGGTCGCGCGGTCACGATCACGGAGAGCGCCGCTGACGATCTCGCTGGCGCTGGCCGACATCTCGTTGATGAGCACGGCCATGGGCAGGTCGATGTCCGAGCGTTGCTTGCGGGCGTCGAGAACGGCCTGCTCGCGGAAGTCGCGATCAGATCTGGTCGAGACGATGCGACCACCGTCGAGGAACATGTCGGCAACCTCGGCCGCGCTGCTGAGCAGGCCACCCGGATTGTCACGCAAGTCGAGGATCACGCCACGGGCACCTTCGGACTCGAGCTGCTTGAGCGCGGTACGCAGGTCTCGCGTGGTGCTGGCCGAGAACTGGGTGATCCGCAGATAGCCGATCTTCTGCTCGTCGTCGATGAGGTATTCCCAACCGCCGCCGGGCAGGTGACGCCAGCCCTTGATGCTTTTCACGTCGATCTTGCTACGGGTGAGCGTGACGTCGAAGGACTTAGTGCCGTCATCGGCTTCGCGCTTGATGGTGAGCGTGACATCGGTGCCGCGCGGGCCGGTGATGGTCTTGACAGCTTGGGCGGTGGTGATGTTCTTGGCACGCTTGCCGTCGATGTGCGTGATGATGTCGTCGGCACGAATGTCGGCCTCGTAGGCCGGAGAGTCTTCCAGCGGGCTGACGACGGTGAGATCGCCCTCGGGGCTGGTGCGGATGGAGATGCCCACGCCGAAGAAGCTGCCCTGGGTGTTCTTGTTGAACTCGGCGACCTCGCTGGGCCAGATCATGGAAGAGAACTGGTCGAGTTCGCCGAACGCGCCATCGGCAAACTCGGCGTGGAGGACCTCGGTCGGCAACTCCACCGAGCGGGCGTTGACGTCTTCGAGCCGTTGCAGGGTGCGCCAGACGAAGTTGCGATCGACGTTCTGGGTACGCGCGTTTTCCATCGCGATGCCCACGGCGGTGCGTAGCGTTTCAAGCGACTCGGCGTCGCTGATCCGCGGGAACGACTCCTCGACGCCCAGGGTCGTGAGCAGCGCGTCGATGCCTTCGAGGCCGCCGAGCACCAGTTCGCGGTAGCTGACGTTTTGGCGGTAACGCTGGTAAGCGAACTCCAGGGCTTCCTCGACCATGGAACGGTTGACGTCCTTGAGCGTGTCACGCCAGTCGGTGCCGAACTCGCTCTCGTCCTCCTCGATGGCCGGTTCATCCTCGGCCGCTTCTTCACCCGCAACATCCTCGGCCGGCTGCGTGGCGGGAGCGTCCTCGGCTTCTTCGACTTGCTCGGTCTCGTCGCTTTCCTCGGCGTGCTCGGCGTGCTCGGCGTGCTCGGCGTGCTCGGCGTGCTCGGCGTCCCATTTTTCGTTGAACGCGTCGAGCAGATCGGTCACCTCGTCGCGGCGGGCCTGCTCGGCGTTCTGCACTTCTTCGAGCCGGGCTTGGCCGTACATCGCCAGCAGACGAATACGCCGGCCGGCGTCCTTGAACCTTTCGTTCCAGCGAGCGTTGTACGGGTCGATCGTGTTCAGGTCGGCGTACACGGTCACGGCCTTGGCCCACTGTTGATTGGCCGCGTACTCCTCGGCGAGCGCTTCGGCCCGGCGGGTCATGTCATCCACCCACGGCTCGGCGCGAAACTCATCGGCATCGTTCGCGAGCCTTGACGCTCCGCCGGTGAACTGCACCGCGTAATCGAGGTAACCCGCTTCGTCGAGCATCCGCACCCGGGCGATTTGCTTCTCGAGTTCCTTGCGTCGGCCGTCCTCGAACTTCTCGCGCTGGGCCTTGAAGTCGTGAATCCAGTCACGCATCTG
>JBCDCH010000074.1 GCA_039182125.1 Planctomycetota bacterium | reverse complement strand
GCAACGGCCTGTGGACCGCGGCGATCTCCTGGGGCCTGACCATCAGCGTCGGTTCCATGAAGAAGTGGGGGCTCGCCTGCGTAGGCCTATTCGTCGCGTTGATGGTTTTCTTCACGGCGGCGTTCGTCGGGTCGTTGAAGTTCGATTTCGACACGATGACCGCCGAACAGAAAGCCGCGACGCTGCTGACCGTCGGCCCGCAAGACGGCACGTGGGCCTTCGACGACCCGGAAGCCCTTGAGAACGACCTCGCGTCGTTGGGCATGGAATGGGTGTTGATCGCCGACGAGCCGGAAGACGCGAACGAACACCGCCCGGTGATCGAGCCGAGCGAAACGCACGATCACGATGGCCACGACCATTGACCAGATTTTCCATTGAAAACGCTGGCCGAACCCTCCGATGAGTCCTACGCTTTTTCCGAGACCCGGCTTCGCAACCCGGCGTCGCAACCCCTTCGCGAACCATGTCTGAACACCCCCGCGTGATCGTCGTCGGTGGCGGCCTGGCCGGCCTCGCAGCGGCGGTCCGAGTCGCCGAAGCCGGCGTGGCCGTCGACCTGTTTTCGATGGTGCCCGTCAAGCGTTCCCACTCCGTGTGTGCCCAAGGCGGCATCAACGCCTGCAACAAGGTCGCGGCCCAACAGGGTTACTCCGAGTTCCAGCACATGGACGAGACGCTCTACGGCGGCGATTTCCTCAATCACCAGCCGCCCGTCTTCGAGATGACCCACTGGGCACCGAAGATCATCAACCTGCTCGACCGCATGGGCGTGCCGTTCAACCGCACCAACGAGGGCCAACGCGACCTGCGCCTCTTCGGCGGTTCACTCTTCAAGCGGACGCACTTCGCGGGCGCCTCGACCGGTCAGCAACTGCTCTACGGCCTCGACGAACAGACGCGCCGCTTCGAGGCCGAGGGCAAAATCAAGAAGTACGAGTTCTGGGAGTTCCTCTGGCCCATCCTCAACGACGACGGCCAGTGCAAGGGCATCGTCGCTCAGGACATGCGGACCATGGAGATCAAGCCTTTCCTCGCCGACGCGGTCGTCATGGCCACCGGCGGCAACGGACTGATCTACGGCAAGTCCACCATGTCTGTGATCTGCACCGGCGGCGCGCCCTCGCGCTGCTACCAGGCCGGTGCCGCGCTGGGCAACCCGGAGATGATCCAGGTGCACCCGACGGCGATCCCCGGCGAAGACAAATGCCGGTTGATGTCCGAATCGGCGCGCGGCGAGGGCGGCCGAGTCTGGGTCCCCCGGAAGCAGGGCGACGACCGGCACCCGCTCGACATCCCCGAAGAAGAACGCCTGTACTTCCTCGAAGAGAAGTATCCCGACTACGGCAACCTCGTCCCCCGCGACATCGCCACCCGTGAAATCTTCTGGATCTGCGAAAAGGGCATGGGCATCGGCGGCGGGCAGATGGTCTACCTCGACATCACCCACCTGCCCAAGGCAACGAAGGACAAGCTCGCCGCCATCCTCGAGATCTACGAGAAATTCACCGGCGACGACCCGCGCGAGGTCCCGATGAAAATCTTCCCCGCGGTGCACTACACCATGGGAGGCATGTACACGACCTATACGCCCTACGACCCGGCCAAGGACGACTACACCCCGGCCGACCAGCCGAAGCGGGAGCCCCACGAGGGCATGCTCTACGGCGACCCGGCCAACATGATGACCAACATCCCGGGGCTTTACGCCTTCGGCGAAACGAATTACGCCTACCACGGCGCGACCCGGCTCGGCGCCAACGCGCTGCTCTCTTGCATTTTTGATGGGTTGTTCTGCGGCTTGTCCGTCGCCAATTACGCTCGGAAACCCGAGGGCAAGAAGGCCGCCGACACGCCCGACGCGACCGTCGAAAAGTACGTGCGACAGGAGCAAGACAAGGTCGCCAAGCTCACCGAGTCAAAGGGCTCGAACAACCCTTACGAGATTCACAAGCAAATGGGCCAGGAGATGATCGCCTCGGCCACGGTCGTCAAAACCGAAGAACGCTTGCTGCAAGCCCGCGCCAAACTCAACGAACTCGGCGAACAATACCGCGACCTCAAGATCAGCGACACGGGCCTGTACACCAATCAGAACGTCAGCTTCGCCCGGGCCGTGGGCGACATGCTGATCTACGCACAGGCGATCATCGAAGGCTCGATCGCCCGCAAGGAATCCCGCGGCAGCCACTACCGCGACGACTACCCGACGCGGATCGACGACCCGTTCCACGCCACCACGAAGTGCTGGTACGACGAGAGTCAGCCGGGCAACACGCGGATCGAGTGGGAACCCGTGCCGCTGCCGCTGGTGCCGCTTCGAGAGCGCAATTACGGCGCCGCCGCCTCCGCCACCAAGACCGAAGACAAGCCCGCCGAAACTGCCGCGTCCCAGTAACCCCTAAGCCGCACGCTTAGCCAGCGGATTCATCCGCCGATGCTCCGGCCCGAAAGCAAGCCCATGATCGCCAACGCGAAAACCAAGACGTTCAAAGTTCGTATCAAGCGGCAGGACGGCCGCGACCAGCCCGCATATTGGCAGGAATTCGAGGTGCCGCTGGTGCCCAGCCAGAACATCATCGCCGTGCTCCAGCACGTCGCGGCCAATCCGGTCACGACGAAGGGCGAAGCCGTCGAACCGGTCGTGTGGGACTCGGGCTGCCTCGAAGAAGTGTGCGGGTCGTGCACGATGGTGATCAACGGACGGGTGCGGCAATCGTGCTCGGCGTTGACGGCCGACCTGCTCGAGGACGTCGAAGACGACACGATCACGGTCGAGCCGATGACCAAGTTCCCGGTGATCCGGGACCTGTTCGTCGACCGCCAGCGGATGTTCGACAATCTGATCAAGGTCAAAGCCTGGGTGCCCATCGACGGCACGCACGACCTCGGTGAAGGCCCGCAAGAGACCCCCGAGAAACAGCAGGAGCGTTACGCGATCTCGCGCTGCATGACCTGCGGCTGCTGCCTGGAAGCCTGCCCGCAGTTCACCGAAGACAACGACTTTCTCGGCGCCCAGGCGATCGCCCAGGCGTACTACTTCAACGAACACGAGACCGGCGCGAAGCTCAAGAAAGAACGCCTCGACGTGCTCGCGGGACCGGGAGGCGTGGCGGACTGCGGCAACGCCCAGAACTGCGTCAAGGTCTGCCCGAAAGAAATCCCGTTGACCGAGGCGATCGCCAAGGCCGGCCGGCAACTCACCGTGCACGCGATCAAGTCGTTTTTTACCGGCAAGTAAACGCCCGTGTGCCGAGGCGATCAGCCGTAATCGTCTTCACCGTCGTCCTGCTCCGGCAAGGCGTACGCCTCGGCCGGGACGGGGTCTTCGATATGACCGAGGTGCTCGAGCTCGGCGAAACGCGGAGCTTGACGAGCTAAACGCATAAAGGCTTCGACGGGCGAGTGGTTCGCCAGCATCGCTTCGGCTTCGGTCTGCAAGCGGTCCCACAGATCGGGCGTGTCGTCCTCGTCGTCCTCATCTTCCGGTTCTTCCTCGGGGTATAAGTCGTGGAGACAGCGAGCCAGATCGTCTGCGTTCGTCATGGGATGGATAAGGGCGAACCGATCTTCAATTTTCTCCCACCGTGCGGCCGAAAGTTCCGAGCCTTGAAGAAAATTCTCGCGGAGTTCGGTTTCGATGCCTCCGCTTAGCGCACCGTTCAGGGCCGCCTTGGACATCTCCATCGCCTGCGACGTGACCTCGTTGCCGCTCGCCTCGATGCTGCGGCGGATCTCTTGGTCGGTGTAGCCGCCGCGATTGGCCCGCCAGATCATCTCGGCTTCGTAGCAGTCTTTGATGAACTGCGGCAACCGATCAGGGGCGTGTATAACCCGGCCGTCGTCGGGGACGATGCCGTCGGCCGCGTCGAGGAGCTGCTCGTTGGTCCAATCGGGCTGACGCTCGTACGTGTAGTTCGGCGGCTTGTCGTGGCCGTCGTGGCTGACGTTGCTGGCGAAGTGGTACCGGCCGTCCTCGAACGATGCGGCGACGTCGATCTGAGGCGGGTTCTGCTGCGTGTCGTAGGCGACGGCGGCGAGGTTGCGTTCGCCGTTCCAAAACAGGTGCATGACCACCGCCGGGCTGCCGTTGGGCAAGAATCGGCCGGCGTCGGCGTAGCCGCGGGCGGCGAGCAATTCGGTGGTTTCGGCGATTTCGGCGGGGTGATGCGCGGGCGAATCGCCGGCGGGCTCGAGGTTCATCCGGAGTTGTGGCGTGCTCCCCAAACCGGCGGCGAGGCCTTTGAGCGCGTCGCCGAGTTCGCCAAACAGCTTCTTGAACTTGCGTTTGATGTACCAAACGGCCAGCCAGAGGAACAAGAACAAGCCGAAGACAACGGCGGCCGTGACGATGAGGAAGGTTTGCATCGTGCGATCTCCGGAAAGGAAAAATTGTTACAGGATAAGGCCAGCATAACGCAAGCCTGCGTTCATCTTCAGGTTAGCTGTACGGCCGGGGCGTGGCGGAGATCACGCAACAGATAAAAACCAAGCCCAACGAAAACGAACGCGAGGAACGCGGACGGCCACCACAGGTGCAGAAGCAGGGCCATCGGCAGCAGGAAAGTCGCGGTCTGCCAACCCAAGGCAACGATCAAGCGGACGACGTCGCCGCGGTGTTCGGAGCGGTCGGGTTGTTTCCAGGCGGCGGGCCAGAGACCGATCGGCTTGATTTGGCGGTAAAACGCCTCGAGGGTGTCGGCGTCGATGGCGGGGGCGGCAAACGTGCCGAGCAGGCAACCGATCAGCGAGCAGAGGCCGACGGTGCCGAGAATGAACACGTCGGTGAACGCGCCGTTCTGGACGAGAACGCCGAGCGTGTCGGGCCAGCCCAAGTCGGCGGGGCCGTCGACGAAGGTGAGCGTGAACGCGCCGGCGAAGCCGGTGGCGACGCCGAGGCTGAAGCCGAGGCCGTTGAAGCGAGCCCAGAACCACCGCAGCGCGAAAGGGATGAGGAACGCGGGGAAGAGCTGGATCACGATGGTCACCCAGACGTCGACGACCCCCTCGGCGAAGAGCAGGGCAAGGGTGAGGCCCGCGGCGACGATGCCGACGCTGGCGAGGTAGCCGGCGATCACTTGGCCCTTCTGCGTGGTACCCGGCCGCAGCGGCAAGACCAGGTCACGGACGACGTAGCTGGCGCCGGCATTGATTGTCGAGTCGAAGGTGGACATGCTCGCCGCGAAGATCGCGGACACGAGCAGCCCGGTGACGCCGATCGGGATCAGGTCGCTCTGCAAGACCGCGGGGAGGATGTTCTCGGGGTCTTCCCGGCCGATTCCGAGATGGATGGCGAGGATCGCAAAGCCAAGCACCATCGGCCAGCGAAACGCAAACAGCACGGTCCAGAGCATGCAAAGCTTCTTGACGGTGGGCACGTCGCGGGCGGCGTAAAAACGCTGGGCCATGTACGCGGAGCCGCCGCTGCCGCCGAGGCCTTCGAGCACGCCCTTGCCGGCCCAAAATAAGAGAAACAGCAGGAAGGGCGCGTAACTCGTTTGCGTGAACGCCGCGCCGTCCGCGTCGATAGCTTCCCGCGCGAGCCCGCCGCCCATCTGCGGGATGATCGTGTTGAACGCCGCACCGGGCCAAGCGTCGAGCAATTCCGGCGTGACGTACGTGAACGCGAGCACGCTGACGTAGATCGCGGCCGCCCCGATGAGGAAGGCCTGGAACACGTCGGTCCAGATCACGCCGTATAGCCCGGAGATCATCGTGTAACCCAACGCGACGACGGCCATCGCCACGGCACAGGTCGTCTCGTCGAACGGCAAGAAGACGGCTAAAAACTTGCCCGCGGCGGCGAGAAAGAACACGACCATGCCGACCGTGATGATCAAGTAGGTGGCCGCGGCGGTATACCGCGCCGCTCGGCCCTGCCAGCCTTGGCCGAAGCGCAGGAGCATCCACTCGCCGGTGGTCACGACCCGCGAGCGCTGGTGCCACTTGCCCATAAAGGCGAGGAAGACGGCGATGGGCAGCACGACGCCGCCGCGCATTTCGATAAAGAAGCCGTGCAAGCCGTAGAGGTAGATGAGCGTCAAGATGGTCATCGTGCCCGCGGCGTCGAGGTTGGACGACATGCCCGACGCGCCCAGCGCCCACCACGGCGTCTTTCGGCCGGCGAGAAAGTAGTCGTCGGCGCTGGCCGCGGCCTTGCGGGCCAGGACGACGCCGGTGACGACGAGGCCAATGAGGTAGACCGCCACGATCGCGTAGTCGATGCCGTGCATGGAGGAACCGTACCGAGAGGCGGCGAGAGGGCAAGTTTCGAGGGTCGACCCGCGTTCAATGAACGCGAGCTTCGGGATGGCCGGGGTGCGTAGACTTGGGGCTATGGCCCTGACCCACATCCGCGTCCGCGGCGCGAAAGAACACAACCTCAAAGACCTCGACCTGGACATCCCTCGCGACCAATTGGTGGTCGTGACCGGGCTGTCGGGGTCGGGAAAGTCCACGCTGGCGTTCGACACCATCTACGCGGAGGGCCAGCGCAAGTACATGGAGTCCCTCTCGGCCTACGCTCGGCAGTTCCTCGATCAGTTGCAAAAGCCCGATGTGGAGAGCATCGAAGGTCTGCCGCCGACGATCGCGATCGAGCAGCGCGGCAGTTCGCACAACCCGCGATCGACGGTCGCGACGACGACGGAGATCTACGACTACCTGCGTTTGCTGTTTGCTCGCGTCGGGACACCGCGGTGCTGGCACGAAGAGGATTCGGGCAAGCGTTGCGGGCAAGTCATTGAAGCCCAATCCGCGACGCAGATCGTGGACCACGTGATGGGGCTGCCGGAGGGGACAAAGCTGATGATCCTCGCGCCGATGGTGCGGGGGAAGAAGGGGCACCACAAGGAGGTTTTTGAGGCGATGGGCCGGCAGGGGTTCGTGCGGGCGCGGGCCGACGGAGAACTACTGGACCTCCGAGAGGTGTCGCAGACGAAGGCGGGCAGCCCGTGGAAGACGAAGACCGAGCGGTACCAGCGGCACACGGTCGAAGCGGTGGTCGACCGCATCGTCGTGCGGCCTCAGGAAGGAGCTTCTGGGGGGGACGGCGAGGTCGACGAATTGCGGGCAAGGGTCGCGGATTCGATCGAGCTGTCGCTGAAGCTGGCGGATGGGTTAGTGGTTTTGGCGGTGGCGGACGACAAAGCCGAAGACGGATGGGCCGACCACCTGTTCAGCGAGAACTATGCGTGTGCGTTGCACCCCGAGTGTTCTTTGGAGGACTTGGAGCCGCGACTGTTTTCGTTCAATTCGCCGTACGGCGCGTGCCCGACGTGTGCGGGGCTGGGCATCCGGCAGGAGTTCGATCCGGAGCTGGTCGTGCCGAACCGGGAGTTGTCGCTAGAAGAGGGGGCGATCGAGGCGTGGGGCGTGACGGGCACGATGATGAAGCGGTACTACAACCGCCTGACGCGACGGTTCTGCAAGGACTTCGGCATCCGCGCGAGCACGCCGTTCAAAAAGCTGACCAAGCGCATTCAGCGCATTCTGCTCGAAGGCACGAACGCGCGGGACGAAAAGGAGTTCGGCGTCTCGTTCGACGGCGTGCTGCCGAACCTCGAATACCGCTTCGAGAGCACGGACAGCGAGTGGGTCAAGCATAAGTTGGCGGCGTATCTCACCGCCAAGCCGTGCCCGACGTGCCACGGGGCTCGGCTGCGAGAGGAGGCCCTGCACGTCTTCCTCGAAGTGCCCAAGGACGCCGTGGACGACGGGCTGGGCAAGAAGCTCACGGACTTCGAGAACGGTGGGCGCAACGCGAAAGTGCGGCTGCTGAACCTCAGCGACGTCACGCAGATGACCATCGAGCAGGCGGCACATTTCTTTGATGCTCTGGAGTTGAGCCAGGAAGGCCAGCAGATCGCGGCGCCGATCCTGAAAGAGGTGCGAGCGCGGCTGGGCTTCATGCTTAGCGTCGGGCTCGGCTACCTCAACCTCTCGCGGAACACGGGCACGCTGTCGGGCGGCGAGGCGCAACGCATCCGGCTGGCGACGCAGGTCGGGTCGGGGCTCGTGGGGTGCTGTTACGTGCTCGATGAGCCAACCATCGGGCTGCACCAACGCGACAATGAGCGTCTGATCCGCACCCTGCGACATCTGACCGACATCGGTAACACCGTGATTGTCGTCGAGCACGACGAGTACACGATCCGCGCCGCGGATTATCTCGTGGACATCGGCCCGGGCCCGGGCAAGCACGGCGGCACCGTCATTGCCCACGGCCCGACCGGCGACGTGATCCTCGACCCGGACTCGCTGACCGCCAAGTTCTTGCGCGGCGACGAAGAAGTGCACGTGCCCGACCACCGCCGGCCGCTCGACCACGACAAGCCGCTGCGGATCGTCGGTGCCCGCCAGAACAACCTCAACGAACTCGACGTGGACATCCCGCTGGGCGGGATCGTGACGGTGACCGGCGTGTCGGGTTCGGGCAAGTCGACGCTGGTGAATCAGGTCTTGCTCAAGGCGGCGAAACGCAAACTCCTCGGCTCGCGGATCAAGCCCGGGGCCCACGACAAGCTGCTGGGCGTGGGCAATATCGACCGCATCATCGAGGTGGACCAGTCGCCGATCGGCCGGACGCCGCGGAGCAACCCCGCGACGTACACGGGCCTGTTCGACCTGATCCGTGACCTGTTCACGAAGACCAAGGAGGCAAAGATCCGGGGGTACAAGCCCGGGCGGTTCTCGTTCAACGTCAAAGGCGGGCGGTGCGAGGCGTGCCAAGGCCAGGGCACCAAGAAGATCGAGATGCACTTCCTCCCGGACGTGTTCGTGGAGTGTGACGTGTGCAAGGGCCGGCGGTACAACCGCGAAACGCTGGAGATCACGTACCGGGGCAAGAACATCGCGGACGTGCTGGAGATGACCATCGAGGAAGCGCTCGGCTTCTTTGAGGCGTTCGGAGACGTGACGCGGATGCTCACCGCGCTCAACGACGTCGGGCTCAGCTACGTGCAACTCGGCCAGCCCAGCACGACGCTTTCGGGTGGCGAAGCGCAGCGCGTGAAGCTGGCGACCGAACTCGGCAAACGGTCTACGGGACGGACGCTGTACATCCTCGACGAGCCAACCACGGGGCTTCACTTTGAAGACGTCCGCAAACTCGTCGGCGTGCTCAACCGGCTGTGCGACGAGGGCAACCGCAGCGCCCAGGACGGCTATACCGACGTCGGCGGCAACACGATCGTGCTCATCGAGCACAACCTGGACGTGATCAAGTGCAGCGACTGGATCATCGATCTCGGGCCCGAGGGCGGGGACCGTGGGGGCCATCTCGTCGCCCAAGGCACGCCCGAGCAGGTGGCTGAGGTTGACGCGTCGCACACGGGGCAGTTCTTGCGAAGCCACTTGGCCACGCCGGTCTGACCGGCCTGAATCGGGTTGTTAAACTCCGCGATCTAAAGGAGACCTCCATGCCCGGCCCGTTCCATTGCACCGTCGTCACGCCCGAAGCCCAGGTTTTCGACGAAGACGTTTCTTCGGTCGTGCTGCCCGCCCACGACGGACAAATGGGGGTGCTCGCCCTGCACGCGCCGATGATGGTCGAGCTGGGGTCCGGCGAACTGACGCTGAGCAAGGCGAGCGGCGGCGACACGAAGCTCACTATCGAAGGCGGGTTCGCACAGGTCCAGGACAACCAGCTGGTCGTGCTCGCGGACCAGGCCACCGGCGACGGGGCGACGGCCGAGTAATCGGCGGATCGGCGCGTCAACCTCCGGCGACGGATTCGCCGATACTGTCCGGGGAACCGTGAAGAAGGGACGGCGGAGCTATCCCATGCGGCGCGTGCTGAGACGAATCATCCCGAGCATGTTCCACCGGCGGCTGACGCTGCTGGGTTTTTTGTCGTTCTTCCTGCTCGCGGGGCTGGGGCTCAAGACGGCTTCGCTGACCACCGGCGACCGCCACCACGAACGGCGGGCCAAGGCCGAGCGGCCGCTGCAAACCACCACGTACATCCCCACGGTGCGGGGCCGGATCCTGGACCGGACGGGCGTGGTGCTCGCGGTCGACGAGCCGGGCTGGAACGTGGAAGTGGACTACCGGGCGCTCACCCAGCAGTGGGTACAGGACATGGCCGAGGCAGCGGCGCGGGTGGAGCTGGGGGCGGCGTGGAAGGAGCTGGGGGTTTCCGAGAAAGACGCGGCGATCGCGGCTCATGTGGCGAATTACTCCGAAGTCGCAGAGGGTGCGTGGCAGTTGCTGGCCGATCTGGGGGGGACGCGGCGCGAGGAGCTCGAGGAGGTGCGTTCGTCCATCGTGCAGCGAACCGAACGGATCGCCGCGCGGGTCACCGAGGCGAACCGGCAGCGGCGGATGGCCGAGTTGCAGGAAGACGTGAGCGCGGCCGAGGCCTACATGGAAGTCCGGGAGCAGCACGAGCACCACGCGGTGCTATTCGATGTCGCCGAGTCATCGATCCGGGAGTTGGGCGACTTCATCGCGGACGCTGAGCGAGAAGCCCCGACGTGGCGCCGCGAGACCAGCCGGGGCTATCGCGTCACGGCCACGCCGCCGCCTAGCGCGTTCTGGTTAGAGGTCCGCCCCGTCCGCGCGAAGCACCGGCGGTACCCGCTGGAGACGGTGACGCTGCGGCTGGACCGTTCGAGCTTCCCCGCGCCGTTGGCGTCGGACGAACCGGCGACGCTAACGGTGCCGGGTGTAGCGATGCACATCCTTGGACAGCTCCGACCGATCTACACCGAAGACCGGCTGTGGACGCAGCGGCCGTTTCTACGGGAGATCGCGCACGAACAGTGGGTCGAAGAACTGGGCGGTTACCGGGCGGGTGATCGCGTCGGGGCGTTCGGCGTGGAGCGGGCCGAGGAAATGACGCTACGCGGCAGCCGAGGCCGGGTCGTCAAACGCCTCGACGCCGAGCACACGGTCAATGAAATCCCGCCGGTCGCGGGCCGCGACGTAACGCTCACGATCGATCACCGCCTGCAGGCCCGCGCCCAAGCCATCATGTCGCACGACGACCGCGTCGGTTTGATGCAGACCCAGCCGTGGCTGGGCGAAAAAGCACCGATGCCGGTGGGCACAAAACTCAACGGCGCGGCGGTCGTCATGGACCTCAAAACCGGTGAGGTGCTCGCGGCCGTGAGCGTGCCCGGCGTGACGCTGGACGACCTGACCACCCGCCGGACGGAACTGCTCGCCGACTTCACGTTCGAGCCGATGACGTTCCGTCCCACCGCCTACCCGCGCGAACCGGGGTCGACCGCCAAGCCTCTGATCCTCGCCGCGGCGATCGCCGAAGGGGTGCACGCCCCGGGGGCAAAGATCGACTGCTCACGAGGCTACCTCTACGAGAGCCGGCCGACGATCTTTCAAGACTGGATCCACCGCTCCCAGCCGGGCCTGAACTTCGGCGAGATCGACGGCGCGGCCGCGGTCAAGGTCAGCTCGAACGTGTTCTTCGGCGTGCTCGGCCAGCGTTTGCGTCCCGAACGAGTGCACGGATGGTTCACGTCGTTGGGCGCGGGCCGGACGCTCGACCTGTCGATGGACGAACGCCCCGGCCACCTGTTTGATCCACGCGGCAGCAACGCGGTGGGGTTGGCCAACATGTCCTGCATCGGGCAAGGCGAGATCACGATGACGCCGCTGCAGGTGCTCAACGCGTACGCCACGCTCTTCCGCGGCGGCGAAGCGATCAAGCCCAGCTTCGTCCGTCGCGCATCGCGGCCCGAAGGCACGCTGCCGATTCCTGATCCCGCGATCCGAGTCGTCCGTGAAGGCATGTGGAAGTCCGCCAACGAGGGCCGCAACGGCGACGTGGTCAGCGGCACGACGTACCGGCTCAACCTCGGCGACTACGGCCCGAGCCGGCCGATCTTCAACGTGCCCGGCGTCACGGTCTACGCCAAGTCCGGCTCGGCCCAGTGTTCGCCCACCGTCGAAAAATCCGACACCAACGGCGACGGGCTGGTCGACGAACTCGGCGGCATTGTGCAGCAAGGCGCCCACGCCTGGGTCGTCGCGCTCGCGAAGCCCGACGGCGAAACCGATCCGACCATCGGCGTCGTCGTACTGGTCGAGCACGGCTGGTCCGGCGGCAAGACGGCCGGGCCGATCGCAAACCAACTCATCCGCGCCTGCCAGGTCGAGGGCTACCTGCCGACACCCGCGGAAGACGCGCCGTGAACGCATTGCTCGCCTGGCTGTCCGACGTTTTCCGTCCGCACGCCGGGTGGTACGCGCTGGCCGCGGCGCTCGCGCTCACGGCCATGGGCGTCGCCGCGATCGACACGGTCTCGCCGTACTACGCAAGTAAACAGACGCAATGGGTACCGCTCGCCTTGATCGTCATGGTGCTGTTCATGCTGCCCAGCGCGCGCCTGCTCGGCGCGATCGCGTACCCGGGGTTCGTGTTCTGTCTGATCCTGCTGGTGTTCGTCATCCTGCCTTTCGTGCCGCGTGGGTTGGTCCCACGGATCAACGGCGCGACGTCGTGGATCAACCTGGGCCTGATGAACTTTCAGCCCAGCGAGGCCGCGCGGGTGTTCTTCGTTCTAAGCCTGGCGTGGTACCTGCGCTTCCGTGAAAATCACCGCACCCTGTTGGGGCTGCTCGTGCCGTTTGGGATCATGCTCGTCCCTGTGCTGCTGATCCTCAAGCAGCCCGACCTGGGCGTCGCGCTGGTCTTCGGGCCGACGCTACTGGTGATGCTCATCGCGGCGGGAGCGAAGCTGTGGCATCTGGGGTCGATCGTCGCGCTAGGCGTGCTGGCGATCGGCGTGAACGTCGCGATCGTGTTTTACGCGCCACCCGATCTGCAGCTGCTCAAGCCGCACCAGCAGATGCGGATCAAGTCGATGGTATCGTTGGCGATGGACGACGACCGCTACGTTCAGGACGCCGCGTACCAGCAGGACAAAGCAATGACGCTCATCGGGGCCGGCGGTGTCTCGGGTTACGGCCGCGATGCGGCCGAGACGATCGTCCGCTACAACCGCCTGCCCGAACGCCACAACGACATGATTTTTGCCGTGATCGTGAACCGATGGGGTTTGCTCGGGGCGTGGGCGATGATGGGCATGTATCTCCTGCTGGTGATGTCGATGCTCACGGTCGCCGCGCGGAGCAAGGACCCGCTTGCCCGGCTGAGTTGCGTCGGGTTCGCCTCGATGATCCTGACGCCCGCCACGATCAACATCGGCATGTGCCTGGGCGTCATGCCGATCACCGGGATCACCCTGCCGTTTGTGAGCTACGGCGGGTCGTCGCTGCTGTTCTCGTTCGCGATCGTGGGACTGGTGATGAACTTCGCGTCACGTAAGCCCCGCGCGATGGCCCGGCCGAGCTTCGAGTTCGACCACGCCGACGCGATTTACCAGTGACCCGCGTCCACGCGGGCAGCACTTCAACGGCAACCAAACGCCGGCCCGGGCCACCCGCTAGATTCTCTCGATGGCCATCCCCGCTTTCGTCCGCGAAGACCTCGAGAAACTCGGCCTGGCCCAGGACGACGCCACCCTTGAACGCCTCGAAGCCTTCTTGGACCGGCTGCTCGAAGCGAACCAGCGCACAAACCTGACGGCCGTCCGCGAACCCGACGCCGCGTGGTCGCGCATGATCATCGATTCGCTCACCGTGCTCCCCGGCCTCGACGGCCTGCCCGAAGATGCCCAACTGATCGACGTCGGCACCGGCGGTGGCCTACCCGGCGTCCCGCTGACGATCACGAAGCCAGACATCAAAATCACGCTGCTCGAAGCCACCGGCAAGAAGTGCGCGTTCCTGCAGGACGTCGTCGAAGGCCTGAACCTCGTCAACGTCCGCGTCCACCACGGCCGCGCCGAAGCCGCCGGCCAGGACCGCGCCTTCCGCGAACGGTACGACCTTGCGGTCTGCCGCGCGGTCGGCCCGATGCCGGTCTTACTCGAACTCTGCCTGCCGCTGATCAAGGTCGGCGGCCGGCTGCTCGCGATGAAGGGCCCACGGGTCGAAGAGGAACTCGACGCGTCGGGCGACGCGATAACCAAGCTTGGGGCCGGCGAAATCGCCGTGATCGACGCCTACCCCCAAGACTTCGATAACGACTTGGTAATCGTCAGCGTCTACAAAGATACGCAGACGCCGAAGGCGTACCCGCGCGCCGCCGGCCTCCCCAAGAAGCAGCCGCTCTAAGCGGGGTGTCGCTCGACACCCCCGCGAAGCAACACGGAATGGGCCCGGGTGGACTCGAACCACCAACCGTCGGTTCCGAAGACCGGTGCTCTATCCATTGAGCTACGGACCCAAGTTGCTTTTCTCGCTGGACTTGCCACAATTTTCGCATGGCGGCAAAGGGCGAAAAAAACGGCGGCCACAACCGAAAGCACAACCGGCCGGCGTGGCCTTACCCGAACATCGTAACCATGTCGGCTCACCCTTGCGGCCAGTGGTGCAAGAAAATCCGCGGCCGTCTTCGGTACTTCGGGCCCTGGGCCGATCCCGACCTGGCCCTCTCGCGATGGCACGCCGAGGGCGACGCGCTGCTCGCCGGTCGCGACCCGACGCCGTCGGCCGTGGCGGTCGACAGCATGACGCTGGGCGAGCTGGCGAACGCCTACATGGGCCAGAAGACGGAGGACGCCCAGGCCGGCCGCCTGAGCGACCGGTCGCGTCAGGACATCGCACGGTCGATCACGGCCATGCTCGAGTTCTACGGCGGCCGTCGGCCCGTGGCGGAGATTTTCGTGGCCGATTGGACCCGCTGGGCGAACGCACTCCGGAAAAAATGGAACGAGGTCACGCTGAAGGGGCACATCCAGCGGGTCCGCAGCATGTTCAACTGGGCGTACCAGTCGGAGCTCATCTCCAAACCGATGCGGTACGGGCCGGAGTTCGTTGCTCGGAAGCCCAAGCCCACCGAGCGGAAGATTTACACGGCCGAGGACATCCGCGAGTTGCTCGATCGGGCGGAGCCGCAGCTCGGCGCCATGATCCTGCTCGGCGTGAACGGCGGGTACGGGAACACCGATTGCTCGGCCCTGCGGCGTCCCGAAGTCGAAGACGGGTTCATCCGCAGCCCCCGCATCAAGACGCAGGTGGCCCGCGCGGTGCCGCTCTGGCCCGAAACCCTGGCGGCCATCGCCGAGGTCGAGAGGGTCCGCCCCCGCCCCAGCATGCCCGAGTACGCGGACCGCGTCTTTTTGACCCGGCTCGGGCAGCCGTGGGTCGACCGCACCCGAAGCCGGGACGGGGTGTCTCAGGAGTTCCGGAAGCTCGCCCAGCGGTGTGGCGTCCGGTCCCTGGGCTTCTACCGGCTCCGCAGCACGTTCCGCACCGTCGCGGACGAGGTCGGCGACGACCGGGCCGCGAATACCGTCATGGGCCACGCCACCGCGGGCATAGCCTCGGTCTACGTCGCGTCGGTTTCGGACGAGCGGCTTACGAAGGTGACCGATCACGTGCGGGGCTGGCTGGGACTGTCCGAGAGCCCGGGGAAGTAGTCGGTTTTCATGTTCTTGACGCGGCGGATCGCGGCGCGGTTGATACTTCGGGGCGGCTCTTCGAGTTTCACGACGACGCTGAACTTGGTGGCGCCTGAAGCGAGCACGCGCGAGCTTCCCCCGAGCCCGGACAGCAGCGCCATGCGATCGGCCGGCGACAACGCCCGGGCCGCTTGAATCAACCGCTCCACGTGGCGTGAGGCCGACTCCACGCCCACGCTCGGTGGGGCGGACTCAGCCATGGAAATCGCCTCCCGCCACCGGGATGAGGTGGAGACGCGAGACGAACCGCGATTTCGATCGGATGTGTTTCAATTCACGCCTCACGATCAAAGCCGTGAGGCCGGGAATACGCACCTGAAACATACGCGTTAGAGCCGAGTCGTCAACCCCCAAACACCGGTCACCCGGTCAAATTTGCGCGGCGAGCCTGAGCGACGGGCAACTGGTCCCATCGCGTAGTCCATCGCGAGCTCCAGTAGGCGCTGCGGAGATGCCACGTCCGGAACGGCCGAGTTCTGGACCACGTAATCGTGGACGTTCAGCCCAGCGTCCTCGAAGCCCTCGGCCGGACTAAGGAAGCCGGCGGCGATGCGGCCCACAACGCAGAGAAACAGGTCGCGGGGGTCGGCGAAGCGGGTGTACACTCATGCATGTTAGTATTTTGATAGCACTCCTGCTGCCGCAAGGGTGGAAAATGGAGGGAAAAGCACTAGAGCCAGAGTTGAGGTTATAAAGTTCATGACGTAAAACTTTCTCGCGGGAAGATGCATTCCAGCTTCCATTTTTTGGAACACTCATGGCAGTATTACGAATTCGAACAACAGTCTGGGGGTGCGATTGATATTGGAATCATTAGGTGCGGGTGTTTGTGTATTTGCTATATGCAAGATACTATTTATGTTCGCCGGGTGGTACACTGAAGACAAAGAAGATCGATTGTACCGATCAAAGCTAGCAGATATCTGGAAAAGGCTGCACAGCCTATCCCTGTATGAATTATGGCATGCGTACTTTGCGCGACTCGTCCGCAAGACACGCAACGCAAGGCTGTTCTCTTTTCGCAACATCATCATAGCATTCTTGTTTTTTGTGATTCTTAACTACACCTCCTTTTTGACGGCAAACGCCATTGCGGTGGTGGCAGAAGACGGTGAATCATTTTTCGGCAAAACCTATCGAATGCTTGCCGCAGGGAGTGCGCGCGACTACGTCGGTATTCTGTGTATCAGCTTGATAGTCGCAGCCTACGACATGTGTTCCCTTGCTATTACGTGGGCGCTTGTAAAAGCTGCGGGAAGAGCCTTGACCATTGCGGCAATTCTTCGTGACATTGCCGTCGACTGCGTATTAGTATTTTGCGGCGGCTTTATATGCCTGACAGCGACTATCATGGTGGCGGCTCCGCAAGTCATGTCTGATTATTTTAATTTTCTTCGTGTATATGTACAAGCCGAACCTATGCTTGTGCTGTCGCTGTTTGTCGTCGTAGGATTGACTAGTGCAATACCCTCTGCGCTGTATTTGATTTTGCTTATAACGGTTACGGTTATGCGATTCATGCCGGAGCGGATAGAGCACATTGTTCGTAGACTGATAGGCAGAGTCACTTCTGACAAACAGCCCATTTTGCGCCAGCTGGGTAATGTCTTGGGGGCAATTGGATGCGTTGCGACAGCGATACTAGAAATCTTAGCTGGTTGAGGTGGCGTCTAATGTGTTTGCGGGGGATTGGCAAATAACTTCACGAGGAAAGGCCCGCCTACCACCCCTCCGGCGGCGGCTTGAGCAGATCGAGCACATCGTCGGCCCCCGCGTCACGATCCAACCACCGATCCACGTCTTCAGGCTCCGTCAGAAACACCACCATCCGCGGGTCTTCGGGCTTCTTGTTGTGGACTTCCGCCGCGACACCTTCGGCCCTACACGTCATCATCGAGACGTGGCCCGCGGGGTCGGAGATGCCCGCCACCAGCCCGACCCCCTCGTCGGCCGGGAACAGCTTCCACCGCGACGGCATCCCGTTGGGCTGCCCGAACATGTCGATGGGGTACTTCCACTCGACGGCGTAGCTCAGGGGCAGCACGACCCGCCGACGCATGAACCGCTTCCACACGTGGAGCTTGTCGTCGCGGAAGTTGACGACCTGGTGATTGCCGAGCGGGATGCCCCACGTGGCCCCGGTTAGCTCGCGGCCGGCGTCCGTGTCCCGGGCGATGGCGACGGGGGATTTTGGGAAGAACTCACCCCGCGGAGGCGGGTTCTCGATCACCTTGATCCGCAGCGACGCGACCACGGCGTCAGATCGGTGCTTGAGGGCGAAGTGGTTGCACACGTAGGGAGCGTAGCGAGCGCGAGGTCTTGACCCGCTTTTTTTGACGGATAATCCATTTGCCGATTGGAAGCCTGCTTGTGCGGGCGGCTAG
Organism: Planctomycetota bacterium; assembly: GCA_039182125.1. Lineage (NCBI taxonomy): Bacteria > Pseudomonadati > Planctomycetota > Planctomycetota bacterium. Next base: position 1,720 of record JBCDCH010000074.1, on the reverse strand, counting down.
CAACTGAGTCTTTTACGTTAGGGAGCATCCGCACAATGGATGAGTTCGATTACACGCAACTGAGCGCCGAACAACTTGTTGACGAATACATGCAAGGCGGAGGTCGTGACGACTATGTCAACGAAGAACTTGATCGCCGTGGTGACCGTGGACGGATTGAGTTGATTGAACTTCTTGACCGAACAGAGGCGGTTGATGTTGGCGGCTTGATCTCCAATATCCTGATCATCGCCTGTCCAAGTCGAGAATCGATCGAATGCATAGAGCGGTTCCGTAACCGAATAGCAGAAGAACACCACGACGCGTTGGATGGGCTACTCGCGATCGCAAGGAGTGACCCGCGGGGTTGATGCCCCCTAACCAACCGCCGCAGTTGACCGGTGACGCCCGCGACGTCTAAACCGCAAAGCTTTTACGTGAGGTGAAAATGGCAGCCGTAGGTTCACGCAACTGCCCACACTGCGGGGCAACGCCCGCTCTCTCGCGCGCGCTGCCCTTTGCGCTAACTACTTGCGAGTCTTGTTCACAACGCGTGTGGTTTCTCACTGTGCACGGCGAGCGTTTGTTCTTCCCATACGAAGATGTCAGGCTCGTTCGCGAGATGTTCACGCGAGCAATCGACCATCAAGAATTTGGCGAGGCACTTAACGCCGATAGTCTTGGCATGGTGGATTTGGTACTTGAGTTTGAGGAAGCGCTGGAGCAGGCGGTGTAGCCAAAGTCCGTGCATAAACAGCGGCGCCCACAACTAACTCACCCCCGCCAGTTTCTTCCAAGCATCCGCCAACGCCAGGTTGTACCCCCGCATCGACTCGGCGGTCGGCACTATGCAGTGCGCGTGTCGGTGTCCTTCCTGCGGCCCGTGGTAATGGTGCTCCCCGCGGCAGGGACACTCGACCAGCCAGAGCAGCCGATCGGTGTCAGGACACTTCACAGAATGAGCGACGACGTTCGGGGGCGTCGAGGTCGAGGAAGGCCGGGGGGTCGGTGGAGGTGAGAAACTTCACGGGCGAGCCTTCATTCGTCGAGTAAGCTGGGGTCCCATACTAAGAACCCATCCTCAGTCAGCTTGATACGATTCTCAGCCAGTGTTTGATGTATTCTCAATAGCTCGGTGTGACTGCCTGGATGAAAGTGATCGTGTGTGGGCGGGGCTTTGTCATCCTCGGCGCGGCGTGCAAGCTCCGACTGCACGTAAGTTTTCAGCTCTTCTGCCGATAAACCTGACAATTTTACAGTAGTGTTAAAGTCAGAATTATTATAAAGATTGACCCTCGCCATGATTGCAAAATGTGGAATCACATCGTCGTGGCTTAGTGTAAGTGTATAGGCATTTTCGCGTTTAAGCTGATAGATGCCGTATGGGCCGAAGTGTCCATCTATCTCAAATTGCTGGTCAGAGCGGAGCCTAAGCGTCAACTTGCCCGACACAATACCGCGAATAACATGGTATTCAGTATCAGCGACTATTCCGTGTATGCCTTGGTAGCACTTTTTGTTGTGCAAGTAGTCTGTTAGTGTAGATTGGTAAACGTGCTGCATTTCAGCTTCCGCAAATGAGAGTTCGACGCTAAGCACTGCGCCACTCTTTGTGTGGAAGCGTGCCACATCTTTCAAGAATAAGTTTAATCCTGGGTCTATATCGCCTTCAAGAGCAAGCTTGGACTGGTAGGAAAAATCGATGTACTTCTTACTGTCGCGAAGTATGTGCTTGTCTTCG
>JBCDCH010000073.1 GCA_039182125.1 Planctomycetota bacterium | reverse complement strand
GTTTGGGGTAGTAATCCTCGTCCTGCCAGTCGAGCTTCTTGCCGGTGGAGGCGAAGATGATCTCCTGCTCAAGGGCACAACCCTTGTCGGCCCAGAATGCCTGGTTCTTCTGCCAAAGCTGCTTGGCGTTGACCAGTCCGACCATGCCCTGGGCATCGTCGGAGAGACTGCTCACATGCTTCTCGGTGTAGACGTCGACCCGGCTGATGAAGATCGAGTAGACGCTCTTGAACGTCTTGAGATCGCCCCGCCGCTGTGCCCCGCGCCAGACGGCGTCACGGGCGGCAACGTACTGCCGTTCGGAGAAGACGAGCGTGACGTTGAGCGCGAGGCCGTGGGCGGCAAGCTCTTCGAGCGCGTCGAGGCCGGCCGGCGTCGCGGGCACCTTGATCATCCGGTTGACATGCCCGGTGCCCCACTGCTTGCCCAGCGCGATGTACTGGGCGACACGTTCGTCGTGCGGGATGTTCGCCTCGACGTCTTCGAGCAACGGGTCAAGCTCGAAGCTGACCCAGCCGTCGTTGCAGTCGGTCTTTTCGTTGACCGGATGGAAGACTTCCTGGGCCTGCTTCACGAGGTAGTCGGTGAGCATCCAGCAGACGGCCTTGTCGTCGAACCCCTGCTTGAACAGCGCGGCCATGTGATCGTCGAAGCGTCCGGTCTTGATCAGGTCCGCGATAATGATCGGGTTGGACGTCGCGCCGGTGATGCCCGCGGCGTGGTTGGAGACGGTCAGTTCCGGGTCGACGCTGTCGAGCCAGAGTTTGGTGCCGAGGTCGGTCAGTGCTTGGATGCCAGTTGCCATGGTGTTATTGAATCTCCGTGATGGGTTTCCGCATGGTACGGACACCGGCGAAAGAGTCATCCATCATTCGGGGTACGAAGGGTGACGACGTACCTCGCCGGCTGGGTGGCATCGACATCGGGCCGACCCGCTTGGAGCGTGAAGCCCGTGTCCGACCGCTCGTAGCCGAAGGATTCGCCGGTCGTCGGATCGATCGTTGAGACATCGAACCCATCGAGATCGGCCGGAAGCCCATCGCCGGCCGCCTCGGACCGCAGTGCCTCTATCACGACCAGCACCCGGTACGCCCGTTCGGTTCGGGCAAAGGAACGCATGACCTTGCCGAACGACGCGGTGACGGGTTTGAGCGGACCGAAACCGTTGTTGGCCTCAAACGCGGTGGCTGTCTCCGCGAACGCCTCCGGCGAGCCGTCGGCCGCGACGATCAGCTCCAACATCGCGGTGTCCAATGCGAGGATCTGCCCCCGGATGGAGCCCGGGTTGTAGTTGACGCGCGGAGCGGGAATGGCCTTGTTCCACTGGTACACGTCGGCCAGTGCCTGCAACTGCGCCCGAAACGCCTCGTGCACCTCCCCGGGCACCTTGTTCTCGGCGCGCAGCCGGGCCATCTGGGGGAAGGTCGCCTCGATGCCGTCACGTTCGCCGGCGATGAGCCGGGCCAACTCATAACGCGGCGGGCCCATCTCGCGCAGAATGTCGCGGTAGTTCGCCGACCCGGGGCGTTGGATCGCGTCCTCGATCACGCCCAGCGCGTTGTCCCGAATGCTCGCGCCGACCAGCGCCGAGACCAGCACCGGCTGCTGCTCCACCGCGTCGGCGATCGCCACCATCAGCCGAACGTTCTCGGCGACCAACCGATCAACGCCCGCATCATCGAGCTTGACCGCCCTCGACTTGGTCGAACTCGTCGCGTTATCGAAGACGCCCTCGACCTTCTCGCCGAACTCGATCGCAAAGCGTGCCTCGTCGGCGAGGACGATGGTCATCTCGCGCAGCTTGTTCAGCTCCGGTAGGAGCGTTTCGAAGCCGCGCGTCTGCAACGGGATGCCCCAGTCGATCGTGCGGTGACGGGCGGCAACCGTGAGCGGATCCTTGAAGTCGCCGACCAGCACCATCGCCTGACGGGCGGCGGCGAGTTGCTCGTCGGTCGCCGACTCCCCCCCGGCGGCCAGCGCTTCGGCACGAATGACTGCGAGCGTGCGTCCGTCGATCTCGAGGCCGTCGTTCACGAGCAACGCCGCGCGGAAGAACATCGCCGACCCGTCGCCGTCGAGCCGCGGCAGCACTTCGGGCCGCAGGCTCATTGCGCGGGTTACGTCATCGACCGGCCTGGGCGACACCGTCAGTTCGGTCGTGGTCGTGTCGGGCGCGGGAGCGAAGATCAGAACGAGTGTGAGAAGGTGATTGAGCATTGAAAGTCCTGTGGGGCTGGTGGATCAGTTCGCATCAGAGCGAGCGATCGCCGACGCGAAGGGGACGCGAAGGGCGATTGCCGGAAGAGGCCGTCGAGTCGCGGAGCTCCGTCGCATGGCGCAGCGCCAGCAGCGACGTGGGCGCCAGCGGCGCGGGCGACATGCTCGGCGTCGGGCCCTGTACGAGCTGCGGCGTGGGTGGCGATTCGATTCGCGGGAAGAGCAACAACGTCACGACCGCTGCCGCGAGTACGCCGCTGCACGCCTGCCACGGCCAGCGTTTCACCGAGCGTCGGCCGGCTTCATACGCGATCGCCGCAGGGTCGAGGCTGCCGCGCGTCGGTTGCAGTTGGTCGAAGTTCATGGGTCGAGCCTTTCGCGGAGGGCGGTCATGGCCGCAACGTGGTCGGCGTGGGCGGTGGCGAGCGAGGTGCCGCACACCTCGGCGATCGCCGCGAAGCCGAGCCCGCCCCAGTGGCGGGCAATCACGACCTCGCGTTGTCGGTCCGACAGCGCCTCCAGCGCCGCGACGGTGTCGGCGACCTCCAGCGGATCGGGAACGGCAAAGTCCCCGGCCACCAGCTTCGGCAACGCATCCCGTCTCACCCGCTGGCGTCGTAGCTGGTCCAGCGCGATCCGGCGGGTCACGGTGAACAGCCACGCGGCAGCGTCGGTCGGCGGGTTGCGCTGCCCGAGCAAACGAACGAACGCCTCCTGCACCGCATCTTCCGCCGCGACCGGATCAAGCCACTGTCGGGCCCAGAGCCGCAACGGCCCGGCATGCCTGTCGAAAATGTCACCAAAGCCGGCCGCATCCATCGGTTTCCATCATGCAGACGCACGACAACCGCGAGTTTTCGGAACGAGCGGAAAATTCTCAAAGCGGCCTGAGTGTCACGATCACAGGCCGGTCCACCCGAGGCCGCCCGATCGGCCCGGTACTCGGCGGTGTCAGCGTGAAACCGGCCTCGGTGATTTCGTAACCGATCGGCAGACCCGTGATCGGATCGGGCGGGATCGGCAGTGCCGCATCATCCAACGTCGCCGGCAGTTCGCCGTGGACCGCCACATGGTGCCGCAGCGCTTCGACCGCCATCAACAACGCACGCTGACGGTGCGGGTGATGCAGGCGGATCGGAGCGTCGGAGAGATCAAACGCAAACCAGAAGATCGGGTTGACCGCTCGGCGTTCGACCGCCCGGTGCAGCAACGCGAGTTCGACGGCCGTCGCAAATGGCGTGAGCCCTTCCGAAGCGGCCACGAGCTTCTCGAAATGTGCGTCATACTCGGCAACCATCGCCGACGCGGTTCGCTGTGCGGGTGACATCGCACGAAGTTCGGCGTCGCTTGCCCCGCGAGCACGATGCCATTGCGTGCCCCAGGCGAACAACGCCAAACTGCCCGGCATGTCCGCCGAACGGGTCACACCGTTTCGATCGACGAACGCGAGAGTGGCCACATGATCGGCAAGCCGTGCGAACTCGGCCGGCGTGACTTCGCCGCCGCCACGAACACGCTTGAACCCTGGCAGACTCGCATAAATCGACCGCCACTCATCCTCAGCCATCCGACGCATCGGCACCGAACCTGGCCGCGCGGCGGCAAGGGCGTGGTAGTAGTTTCGTGAGCCGGGCCGTTCCATGGCACGGGCAAAATCGTCGAACGCATCGACGTGTAGACGCGCCCCGACCGAAGCCGCGACGTAAGCGGGTGCGGCCTTGAGGTCTTCGGCCAGCGCTGCCCGGATTCGAAACGCCTGGGCTTGTGTGGCGGCAATCTCGTTCTCCGTACCGGGTACCGCGACACGATCGCCGAACACGCCGGTCGGCCGCAACACCAGACCATCGCGGGTCGCGAGCGTGGATTCGGCGGAGAGCATCTTGGCGAGGTGTCGCAGTTCCTGCAGTTCGGGCAACAGCGTCCCCATCAACGGTTCGCCATACCCCCACTCGGCAGTGCCGCCGCGCACAGCTGAGTCGGCCATCACCCGGGCGTCATCGACGACGATCGCAAGCAACGCCTCGCGTGGTGCGGTCGCCAGGCTGTCGACATCGTCGAACGGCGCGGCGTGCCGGGCCAACAGCACGGACACCCGCATCCACCCGGCCGCGGCGTTGCTCTCTGGTAAGTCGCGCACTGGGACGAACATCTGGTCGTCGTCGGCCCGGGCTTGCTTTGGATCGAGCGTCAGCCGCAGCGGCTCGACGGCATCGGCCGACACAAGCGGAACGAACAGGAACGCAGCGACGAGGAGCAACCAACGCATGCCCACGACGTTAACCGTAACTCCGGGGGTTGGTGCGTGTCGGGTCGCACGGGTTGGCGTGATTCTGCGGTTTTCGGGCCGTGGGCGTGTCGGTGATCACGCCCGATAATTCTTTGGCGACTCATGGCGTGTGTGGTAGTTTCATGCGTTCGCCAGCGCCCGTTCGGGCTTCCGGGGAGTGTTTGACATGCCGCCGATCAGCACAAAGGCCTTTTCCAAGGCCCGAATTACGCCCTTTCCGCAACCCAGGCCGGCACCACCGCGCGTGTCCGACTCGGCCCTGCGACCGGTTTCGAATGACGCCAACGGCCCGGTCCCGTGGATCACGCCGTCGTCGCGCAGCAAGCAACATAACCGCCACGGCGGCCAACCGGTGGTAGCCTTCACGGCCGCCCCAGAACCGGCCGATCCAATGAATGTGTCGTCCGACCCCAATTCCGCGCACCCGGCACCGACCAGCCCAAAGCTGGCCGACCGTGACACGCGCGGACTCGGCGAGTGGGCGGCCTTTCCCGTCTTCCTCGAGCCAGGCGACCACGAGGTCCGACTGCATCTGCGCGACGGCACGCCCGGCACACTGCTACGGCTCGTGCTCGAGCCCGCCGACAACCCCGACGCCGCCGCCCCGATCGGCACGATCGAACTCGAAGGAAACGCCGTCGGACGCAAGACATGGTCGCTGCCCAAGGTTCACGTCGACGTCGGTGGCAGGCACACGCTTCGCATCGAGGTGCTCGGTCCGGCGTGCGAAATCGAACGGGCCGAGATGCTCCCGCTGCACCGCCGGCCGCAAGCGCCGACGCCGGTCAAGCCGGCCGCGAAAACCGCCACGCCCTTCGCCGGCACGACCCAACCCGCCATCGCCCCCGGCCAACGGTCCAATCCGTTCGACCCGGGCGACGCATCGGTCACCTACCCGACCGATGCCGACCCGTTCGACACGTCTGGCCAACTGCCATCGAACACGCCTTCGGCCGCGCATGATGACACCGTCGGTTGGTGCGTCGGCGGCGAGTGGTTCGAGCAAGCGGTCGACCTTCCCGTCGGTGCGTACGACATTTGCGTGCGGGCTGCCGCGCCGACCGGCGACGTCGACATCGACGTGCTGCTCAACGGCGGCGTGCTCGGCACGATGCGGCTCGAATCCACCCAGCACTTCGGCGACCACCACCCCAACGTCCTGCGCGACATCCAACTCGACACCGACACGCGCGGCATCCTGCGGATCGAAATCAACGGAGCGGCGTGCGATGTCGCGTCGGTCCACATCGAACCCGCCGGCAGCTTCGACGCCGAGTTGACCGCCACGATGACCGAGAAGCCCGGAACCGAGCAGCCGGTCGGACTCGGCGCGAGCGCTTTCGACATCATCCCGCCAGCCGACACGGCCGACGCCGAAGACATCGACGACGATCCGATCAGCACGCTCGGCGTGGTCGATGCCGACTTCGACCGGATCGCCGACGACTTCGTCCAACACCCCGACGACCTGCAGGTCCGGCCCGAGGACGACGTCATCATCGACGTCTCCACGACGCCCGGCTCGGCGAACGACGACGACTCCGCGAACGAACGCGATGACAACGAAGTCAATCGCGGCATGGCCGAGGCACTGCTGGCGATGGCCGACACGCTCCTGCCCACCGACGAACCGCCGGTGGCGGAAGAGCCGAAGAGCGAATCACCCACCGAGACCCCACCGACCGACGATGCGGCCCTCGCGATCGACGAACTGGCCGAGACTTACGGGCTGGAACTCGAAGAGGATTCGGCCAACGCCCCTGAGCCGACCGAAGTCGCTCAACCCGTCGAGGAAACACTCGCGCCGACGGGCTTGGCCCAAATCGCGGAAGTGCCGGAGGAGACACGGACCGTCACCGTCCGCCGCCGTGATGCGGGGTCGGGTTGGGTGCTCGGCTATGTCCGTGGCCAGGACGCGCAGTGGTTCGAAGGCGAACGTAAGCCGATGGGCCATCGCAATGGCAAGTGGTCGGCACTGAGCGCGTCGGCCAACACCAACGAACTGATCGCGGTCGCTTGGCCGAAGGTCGGCGCAAGCCCGGTGGCAACGTGGACCAACACGCGCGACACGGCCGTCAGCGTCGACATCGCCGGCGAGCTCACGCTCGACTGGCACAAGATCGGCAACGACCGGCTGGCCAACCCCGCGCTGGTCGCCGACGTGGTCCTCGCGGTGGTCGACGCCGACGGTGCCGTTCATCCGCGGTTTGCCCGCAACAATCTCACCAAGCCGAGCAAAACCTGGCGGCGAGAAACGCTACACCTCGACCTCACCGGCCAAAGCGCCGAGCTACTCCCCGGCGGCTCGATCCTCGTGGGGCTGCGCGTGACGGGTGCCGAAGCGCCGGAGTTCGCCGTGGCGCTGCACGACGCGCTCGTGCTCGAAGTCACGCCGCTGAGCGAGTAACCAACAGCCCGGTCTTTCGGTAGACTCGGCCGAATGAACCCCGCCCTCCACGCCGCCGCGCTGCTAGCCACGACGATCACCTCCACCGCACTCGCCGAGCTCCGATTGCCGTCGGTGTTCAGCGATCACATGGTGCTTCAGCGTGATCAACACGTGCCGGTCTGGGGCAAGGGCGACCCCGGCGAGACGGTGACCGTGACGCTCGGCGATCGGGAACGCCAGACGGTCGTCGACGACGACGGCACTTTCGTGGTTCACTTCGCCCCGCTCGATGCGGGCGGCCCGTTCGAGCTTGTCGTGCGGAGCGGCACCGAGTCGATCGCGTTTGCCGATGTGCTCGTAGGTGAGGTCTGGGTCACGTCGGGGCAGAGCAACATGGAATGGACGGTCACGATGATCGACCCGGCCGATACGAAAGCCTTGCTCGAGTCGGCCGGGGATCCGCAGCTCCGGTTGTTCCTGCATCCCAAGACGATCGCGACCGAACCGCAGTTCGACAACGGCGGCCAGTGGGCGACCGACAACCCCGAGAACGTCAAGCCGTTTAGTGCGGTGGCGTATTACTTCGGCCGGCAACTTCGCGAAGAGCTCGACGTCCCCGTCGGCATCATCGCGACGAGCTGGGGCGGGACACCGGCCGAGGCGTGGACGCCCAAGGACGTGCTCGCCTCCGACCCGATCACCGCCCCGCTGGTCGAACGTGACACCCCCGACGACGAGGACACCCCGGCCTACATCCAGGCGATCAACGACCGCTACGCCAAGTACAAGGAAGCCGGCGAGCTCATCGACTTCCACCCAGAGCCGGCCAACACCGGCTTCGACAAGGGTTACGCGAATGTCGACTTCGACGACAGCGCGTGGGAGTCACGGGATGTCACGAGTACCTGGGAAGCGCAGGAGCCCGAACGTCAGTTCGACGGCGTCGTCTGGTTCCGCACCGACGTAGACCTGCCCGACGAGCTGCACGGCGAGCCGCTCACGCTCATGCTGGGCGCGATCGACGACATGGACACGACCTACGTCAACGGCGTCATGGTCGAACAAACCAACACCGACACGAGCCCCACCCCATGGTCGGACCGTCGCAGCTACGACATCCCCGCCGAACTGACCGAAGCCGGCACGCTCACCATCGCGGTCCGAGTGTTCGACTGGTTCGGCAACGGCGGGTTTATCCCCGGTGTCGAGCGGCGTTTGGTCGGCCCCGGCGGCGAAGTCGAGAAACTGCCCGAGACCTGGAAGAGCCACGTCGAGCACGAGTTGGACACCGCCCTGGCCCGCGGCCCGAGCGGTCTGCCGTTCTACGTGCCGGGCAAGTGGATCGAGCGCAAGCCCGGCCGGTTGTTCAACGGGATGATCGCTCCGATCGTGCCGTTCGGCGTGCGTGGTGTGATCTGGTATCAGGGCGAGTCCAATGCCGGTCGGGCCGAGCAATACGAGACGCTCTTCCCGATGATGATCCAGAGTTGGCGTGACGCGTGGCGTGAGCCGGAGATGCCGTTCGGGTTTGTGCAACTGGCGTCGTTCAAGCCGTACGTCGACGAGCCGAGCGATACCGACTGGTCGCACCTGCGCGAAGCCCAACGCATGACGCTCGACAAACTCGACCACACGGGCATGGCGGTGGCCATCGATATCGGCGAAGCCGACGACATTCACCCACGTAACAAGGCGGACGTCGGTGATCGACTCGCACGCTGGGCACTGCATGACGTTTACGGCGAAACCGACGTTGTTCGTGGCGGACCGACGTTCGAACAAGCGCGGACGCTGGGCAATCGTGTGTTGGTTCGGTTCGGCGACGTCGCGGACGGCCTGCAAACCCGTGGCGGCGAACGGCTGGGCGGATTCACCGTCGCCGGCGCGGACGGCGTGTTCCACGAAGCAACCGCGGTGATCAGTGACGATCGCCGCAGCGTGCTGGTCGGCAGCGATGCGGTGCCTGGGCCGGTTGCGGTGCGATACGCCTGGAAGGACAACCCCGAGGACGCGAACCTGATCAACAGCGTCGGCCTGCCCGCGGGACCGTTCCGCACCGACAACCTGCCCGGCCCGACCGATGGTCGTCGCTGATGCCAAATACGCACGATCCTGCCAAGTTCGTCGTAAACCCGCCCGCACAACCGGCATGAGCCTCATCGCCAATTGGCCCATCGGGGTCAGTTCTGCCAATGAACCCCGCGTTCCGTTGAATCAGCGGCGATATGGTCTACCTTTTATTCTCGGACCAAACGTCCGAGCCACTCCCGCCTCGCCGCACCCGCGGTCACCGTTGAAAGAATGCATTTCCAGGTTCGACTGCCGGTCGAACCGTTTTATCAGTTTCCCGTAGGTACCTAATCAATGTTCCGATCCCCAAGCACGTCTCGTCGTCTTGAATCCGGCCCCACCATGTTTGAAAATCTGGAGCAACGACGCTTGCTCACGGTCCTTTACATGGACGAAAACGGCAGGGCCGTCTGCGCCTGTGGCGTTTGTGCGGGTACCTTCTGTGGCAAGGCCGATGCGATGGAGACGCGACTGTCCGCAACCATCGAGCAACTGCCGTCGGCCGTGGAGTTGGCCCGTGAGTTCGGCGCCAACCCCACCATCCACGACCCGGCCAACATCGTCATTCAAGACACTTCGTCCGAGGTCGGACGCGATGGCCGCAGCCTTGCGGCACTCGATCCCGAGTTCCCCGGTTCCGAATTCGAGATCGACCTGAACTTCAACACGTCCCTGACCACGTCGCAACGCCAGGCCTTCGAAGACGCGGCGGAAGTCTGGGAGTCGATCATCCTCGGCGACACCCGCAACGTGTTCTTCAGTGACGGCAGCATGATTGACGATCTTGTGATCGACGTCTTCATTAGCAACATCGATGGTCAGGGTGGGGTTCTAGGCCAGGCCGGGCCGTCGGGCTTCCGCCCCGGATCGTTCGGCGATGATGCGTTCGTGTCCTTCGCCGGCTTCATGCAGTTCGACTCGGCCGACGTGGCCGGGCTCGAAGCCATCGGCGAGTTCGATGAAGTTGTGATCCATGAAATGGGTCATGTGTTGGGGGTTGGAACCTCGCCGTTCTGGGACAGCCTCACTGTCGGCGAGGGTGGGTCCAACCCCCGGTTTACCGGCGAGAACGCCGTTGCCGAGTTCAACAAGCTGACGCGCGACAACCGCACCAGCGTTCCGGTCGAAAACACCGGTGGTGGTGGCTCTCGCGATTCCCACTGGCGTGACTCGTTCTTCGGAGCTGAGTTGATGTCCAGCTTCTTCTCGGGCAGCGCCGGCCCACTCAGCCGATTCACCGCGGGTCTGATGATCGACCTGGGATACAACGACGTGAACCTCGACGCCGCCGAGATTTACCAAATTCCCGGGGCCAGCACGAACACGAGCGCGACGTTCAACCGCGTTCCAAACATCAGTTCGCTGACGGCTACGGGCAGTGAGTCCGGCGTCACGCTCACCGCCAACAACGTCTCCGACAGCGACGGCGTCGCACGTGTCGAGTTCTTCCGGGAATCGAACGGCATTCCCGGCCTGCAAAGCGAAACGTCCAACCCCGACACCGCCGTCGGCATCGACACCAACGCATCGGGCGGCTACAGCGTCACCCTCGCGGCCAACACCGTTCCCGACGGCACGAGCACCTACTACGGCCGGTCCATCGACAGCTTCGGTGCGTCGAGCCGGATACGCACGACCACCAATGACTTCGTGGCCGACTCGGTCGCGCCGGCACCGGTCAATTCGGTCTTCGAAATCGACGCACCGCAGGAGCAGGCCGCCATCCTCTTTGATGAAGCGATCCTGCCCGGTGCGGGCGATGCGTCGCTGTTGAACCTCGACACCAACACCACGACGACACCGACCGTGCTGTCGATCGCTGGCCAAACCGTCCGGCTCGATCTCAGCACCGACCTGCTCGATAACGGCAACTACGTCCTGACCTTGCCCGAAGGCTTCACCACCGACGCTGCCGGGAACGACTCCGAAGCGGCATCGCTCTCGTTCTACGTCCTGCGCGGCGACATCGACCGTGACCGCGACGTCGACCTGTTCGATGCGATCGATCTGCAACGTAACTTCGGCATGTCGTCCGGTGCCGTCTACACCGATGGCGACCTCGACTACGACGGCGACGTCGACCTCTTCGACGCGCTGATCCTCCAACGCGCCTTCGGCGACAGCCTGCCCGCCGGCTCGTTGTCGACCGGTGCCCTGTTTGCCGACAACAGCACCGCAAACCCCGGCCTTTCCAGCGGGGGCAGCCGATCACTGTTCAGCGGCAGCCCGATCAGCAACGCCGACGACATGTTCGGCGATGGCGATGGAGAAATTCTCCGCGAACGCACCACACGGCCCCTGGCCGCGCGGTAAGTTGTTGAAGCTACAAGGGGCGGCGAACGTTGTTTCGCCGCCCCGGTTGCTTCCGGAGAAATCATGCGTCAACAAGATCGACCCAACGTTGTCGAGACCCTCGAGGCCCGCCGGCTGCTCAGCGGCGACACGATCGCCGGCATCGCGACCGACGGCGGCGACTTTGCCGGCAACCTCAGCGGGCGGACCGTCTTCGTCAATGCCGGCCACGGCCTCAAAGTCAGCGGCAACAACTGGTCCACCGATCGCGGTGACAACAACGAGATCGTCGAAGACTTCGGCAACCAGGATCAACTGCGGTTCTTCGCGGACTACCTCCTTCGAGCCGGCGCGGCGGTCGTGCCCTTTCGGCCCATCGGCCATCAACCCAACGAAGTCATCGTCGACAACGACGACGCCGGCGTGACTTACGACGGCGGCTGGCTCGACAGCCAGGCCACCAGCAACTTCTTCGGCACCGCCGGCGACGTGCCCTACCGCTTCGCCAGCACCACGGCTTCGTCGACGCCCAGCGCAACGTTCAACGCCGACCTCCCCGAACCGGGCGCGTATCCCGTCTACACGTGGGTGCTCAACAGCACCAACCGCGGCGTCCACACCTACACCATCAACCACAGCGGCGGCGACGCCACGGTGGAGATCGACCACGCGAAGGTTGGTGCCGGCTGGGTCTATCTCGGTACGTACAACTTCGACGGCCCAGATGGAGCTGACGCCTCGGTCAACGTCCGGACCGACGACGTCGGCAAGGTCGTGATCGCCGACGCGATCCGGTTCGGCAACGGGCTCGGCGACATCGACCGCGGCACCGGGATCAGCGGCGCGACCCGCGAGGACGAAGGAGCGTTGTACTGGATCGAGGCGGGTCTGGGCGTCGGCGTGTCGATCAACCAGTTCCGCGGCGGCTCGTCCAGCGATGGCGGCGCCAACATCAACGTCACACCCCGGTACGCGGCGTTCATGAACAGCGCGCCGTACGGCGACAGCGTGCTGATCGGCTTCCACACCAACGCCGGCGGCGGCCGTGGCGTGCTATCGCTGTTCAACACCGGCGATGGCACGCCCAACCAACTCGCCCTCGCCCAGCGCACCGCCCAGAAGGTCAACGACGAACTCTCGGCACGCACCGATTTCGAGTTCCCCTGGAACGATCGCGGCTCCAACGTCACCTTCTCCGCCAGCTTCAACTATGGCGAGATCCGCGGTAGTGCCGTGAACAACGAAATGGACGCCACCATCGTCGAAGTCGGCTTTCACGACGATCTCACCGACGCACGGCTGCTCCGCGACGCCAACGTCCGTGATGCCGCCGCTCGGGCCACCTATCGCGGGGTCGTTGACCACCTCGTTGCGACCGGCGGGGTCACCGCCGGCTACATCCCCGACGCCCCCAACAACGTCCGCGCGCTCAACGTCGACGGAGGCGTGCAGTTCGGCTGGGAGCCGCAAAGCGGCGTCACCTCCTACGAGATCCAGGCATCGCTCGACGGCAAGGGCTTTGACACCTTCGCCACGAGCAACTTCAGCTTCTACACCGCGAGTGCGGCGGAGCTTGCGGCGTTGTCGGACGGGCCGATCGACTTCCGCGTGATCGCCAAGAACGCGGCCGGCAGTTCGATCCCCTCGCGCGTGGTCACCGCGAAAGTCGGCAGCGGGCCGAGCGTGTTGCTCGTCAACGGCTTCAACCGCCTCGACCGATTCCAGAATATCCGCCAGACCGCGAGCCTGAACTACAACCCGCCGGCCAGCGGGCAGGTCGAGACGTTCGACCGCGTCCGACCGATGCTCGCCAACACGTTCGACTACGTCACCGTCGCCGCCGACGCGTTGCCGGCGAATGTCGATTGGCAAATCGACTCGGCCCAAAGCGAAAACATCGAGTTCGGCACCGCGAACCTTCAGGACTACGACGCGGTCGTCTGGCTCGCAGGGGAGGAATCGACCAACGACCTCTCCCTGAGTTTCATCGAGCGCTCGCTCATTGCCGCGTACATCGACAGCGGCGGCAACATCTTCCTAAGCGGTGCCGAGGTCGCGTGGGATCTGGCCACGCGCAGCGGCGTGAGCAACAACGGGGCCGCGTTCCTCGCCGACTTCTTCGGCGTCGAGTACCGGGGGGACGATGCCAACGCATATGGCGTCAGTTTCAGCGAAGGGATTTTCGCCGGTGTTCCGTTGTTCGAGTTCGATGATGGCTCGGAGATCTATGACGTCGACTTTCCCGACCTGGTGCTGCCGATCGACGACGCTCAAGGGGTGATGACCTACTTCACCCCGTCCATCGGGCAGTTTGCAGCGGTCACCTACGAACAGCCGGCGAGCGATGGCAGCAGCGTCTTCTTCGGTTTCCCGTTCGAGACCATCCTCGACGAGACGATTCGTGCCGACCTCATGCAACGCATCGTCGGCTTCTTCGGCCTGCTCGACACGGCCGCGCCCACGCTGACGGCTTCCGCACGCAATGTCGTCGATAGCGTCGATCTGGTCTTCGCGTTCGACAAACCAGTGACCGCGGAGACCGGCAACCTGATCGTCGCCGGGCCCGACGGCAGCGTCCCTGCAACCGACTTCGTCATCAACGGCGGCGGCACCGACACGCTCACGTTCACCTACGCCCCCGGCGGCGAGGTGGCGCCGCTGGCCAACGGCAACTACACGGCCACGCTCACTGGCGTGACCGACCTAGCCGGTAACTTGGCCGACCCGGCGCTACTGCCGTTCTACTTTCTCAATGGCGACACCAACGGCGACCGCGATGTCGACTTGTTCGACGCCCTGGAGTTGCAGCGAAACTTCGGCCGTGCCAGCGACGTGTCATTCTCCGATGGCGATCTCGACTTCGACGATGATGTCGACCTGTTCGACGCGCTCATCCTCGTTCGGAACTTCGGCACGGTCGTGACCCCTCCGCCACCGCTGCAAGGATTGACGAGCCTGTTCAACCCCAACCGTGGCGATGGTCTTTTCGGCCAGACACGCCTGCGTGAACTTCGCTAAAACCCGTTACCGCAGCTCGGCGACGAGGATGTCGTCTCGCGACCGGCCGAACACGTCTCCCATCGCGAAGTAGAGTCGCCCGTCGAGGCCCCAACTCGCACCGCCGAAACGGCCTTGCGGCAACTCGCCGTGCGTCGTCCAACGGTCGGTCGCGAGGTCGTAGCTCCAGATGTTGGTCAGGCGGGTGTTGGCATTGCCACGCGCGCCCAGAAGCCAGACCTTGCCGGCATAAAAGAACACGTTGCCCTCGAAGTGGCTGCCGGCTTCGGGCATGTCGGTCTTACGCTCCCAAACGTCTCGGTCGAAGTCGTAGGCGAAGACTTCCTTGTGCTGGACGTAGCTGACGCCGTGGCCGTGCTCGCCGCCGAAGATGAACCATCGGGTACCGTCCGGCGTGTCGGCGAGGAGTTGGCCGGAATGGTCGGCGGCGCGAGGCAGCGGTGCGGCCTCCTGCCAGCCGGCCTCGACGTTGTCGAAATCGAGGAACCAGTGCTCGTCGGCCGCGGAAATGCCGTTGGGGTCGTTGCCGGCGACCACATGGACGCGGCCGTTGTAGAACGTCGCCGCCGCGGTCAGGCGTGCCTCGGGCAGATCGAACCACGGCGTCCATCGGTCACGGTCGATGTCGTACTTCCAGCCGACGTCGCTGGAGTTGTCGGTGCGGTCACCGCCGACATTGCCGTTCTGGCCGCCGAGCTTGTAAAGGAATCGGCCGTCGGAGAAGAACGAGAAGTGCGACTCGGGCCCGGGCAGGTCGGCCAGCCGGGTCCACGTCTGATCGACGACGTTGTACACGTCGAAGCGGCTGGTCGCGCTGAGGTAGTCGTTGGTGTAACCGCCTGCGACGTAGACAAGGTTGCCCTCGCGGTGGATGCCCGCCTCGATGCGGTCCAACGGCGCGGTGCCTTCGACCGTGAAGTCCATCGGCGCGGCGGTGAACGGCTCGACCGGTGCCGGCACGCGATCGACAAACAGGAACGCCATCCGGCTGCCGACCGGGCGGTCGAACTCTTCGATCGTCAGCTTACCGTCGTCCACCCGCACGACCGTTTGGCCCTCGACCCAGCGGTATGCATCGACCGGCCGGCCATCAAGGAACGGCGTCCCCTCGACGGCAAACCGGTACTGCCCGCTGTAGTTCTCAGGCTCGCCGGCCACGACGGTGACGCTGTACCAGCCGTTGGGCACCTGCACTGACCAGTTGCGCCCGTTGGTGAAGGCAAACGTGTCGTATTGCTCACCGAGCGGCTCGGACCGTGGCGAGTTGCGATCGATCAGGCCCGGCTCGTTGGAGAAGCTCCAGCCGTAAGTCAGTCCGTTGGCCCGACGGGCGAACTCGCGGCCGATGTCCGCCCGGAACCGCGGCGGCACGGTTGTGCTCGACTCGGGCTGGAAGTTGACACGTAGGCTGAACGGCTCGAACGGATCATCGCCGACGCTGCTGAGCGTCAACGCATCGTCACCGTCGCCGTCGGAACCGTCGGCCCACGGGCCGTCGCTTTCGAGGATTCGGTCGGTCGGCATCGGGTCCACGATGAGCGGCTCGGAGACCGCGACGCCTCCGTTGTTGCCGCCGCAAGCCGGGCATGTGCATCCCGGACCGTGGAGACTGCCATCGTCCCCGAAATGGCCCGCGAGCATTCGGCGTGTCTCGAGACGGTCCAGGCACGGACGCCCACAACGCGAAGCGTCATCGGTTCGGCGGACAAGCAAACTTCGGATCAGCACGTCAAACATGACCGGGTATTACGAATGGCGGTGGTCGGGTTGGCGGGTCAGCATACCGGATTGAGCGGGTCCATCGAACTTTATCGGTCGCCGATGTGATTTGGCATCATTCCGGCAAAGTCAGGACGGATTCGCCCGGCCGGGGCGGTCGTACCAATCCGCCCGGCAGGTGCTACGCTGGAACCGACGCCGCCGACCGGGGAAATGTTGCAACGGCGTCGATCGCACCGCCCCGGAGCGACCGGGGACGCAGACACCGGAGAAAACATGCCACGGATGGACGCTTTCATGATTCGCGGCGGCACGCCGCTCAACGGGACGGTGCCGATTTCCGGCAGCAAGAACAGCGCCCTGCCGCTACTCGCCGCGACCCTGATGGCCGACGGGCCGACCCGCCTCGACGGCGTGCCCCGGCTCTCGGACATCGACTCGATGATCAAGCTCCTGGGCGAGTTGGGCTGCCATGTCCAACGCGGCGAGGCGGTCGACGGGCTCGACGGGCCGCTCACCGTGGAAGTCCGCGACGCCGAGTCGTGCGAGGCCCGGTACGACATCGTCAAAACCATGCGGGCCAGCGTCTGCGTGATCGGCCCGATGCTCGCGCGGCGGGGACGGATCACTTTCAGCATCCCCGGCGGCTGCGCGATCGGCGACCGACCGATCGACCTGCACCTGCGCGGCTTGGAAAAACTCGGCGCCAGGTTCACCCACGATGGCGGCAACATCGTCGGGCACGTCGATGGCCGACTGCGCGGCACGACGGTCTACCTCGGCGGCGCGTCGGGACCGACCGTGCTCGGAACGATCAACGTCATGTCCGCCGCGACACTCGCCGAAGGCAGCACCACCATCGTTGGCGCGGCGTGTGAACCGGAGGTCTCGGACTGTGCGAATCTGCTCAACAAGATGGGCGCGAAGATCACCGGCATGGGCGGGCCGATCATCCGCATCGAGGGCGTCGACGAGCTTCAGGCGGTCGAGCACCGCGTCATCCCCGACCGCATCGAGGCGGGGACCTTTCTGATAGCCGGGGCGATCACCGGCGGCGACCTGAAACTCACCAACGCCAACGCCGGGCACCTCCACGCGCTCATCGACCGCCTCGCCGACTGCGGCGTAAGCGTCTCCCACGACGACACGTCCATGACCGTCCATGGCAACGACGCGACCATCACCCACACCGAGTTCGCCACCCAGCCCTACCCCGGCTTCCCCACCGACCTCCAGGCGCAGCTCATGGCGTTGCTCTGCTTCGGCGACGGCATGTCGGTCATCACCGAACGCATCTTCCCGGATCGCTTCACGCATGTCGCCGAGCTCAACCGCATGGGGGCCCGCATCCGCAAGGAAGGCCCCAGCGCGTTCGTTGCCGGCACGGAGAAGCTCCAGCCGGCCCGCGTGATGTGCAGTGACCTGCGCGCCAGTGCCGCACTCGTCTTGGCAGCCTTGGGCATCCACGGCGAGACCCGCGTCGACCGCATCTACCACATCGACCGCGGCTACGAGGCTATCGAAGCCAAGCTCCAAAATGTCGGTGCCGACATCGAACGCGTCGTCGTGGATCAGTGACCCGCACGCTGCCGACGCAACGGCAACGCCACGAGCAACGCCCCACCGCCCAGCACGGCCGTCGGCGAGGGGATCGGCGTCGAGGTGATGGTGAAGCTGAGCGACGCCTCGGCCAGGCCGCTGCCATCGGTGCCGATCACGCCGTCGGAGTTCAGAAAAATGTCGTACCCGACCGTGTACGACCCGGCCGCCAAACTACCCGAACGCGTCACCGGACTCGGCACACCGTCACCCGAAGCGGCACTGAGGTCTTCGATAGGCGTGACGACATTGCCACCCGCGTCGGTCAAGAATACACGCACGCCATTGGAAGCAGGCTCGAGATCGCTCGCAAAATCGGCTGACCCCGCGAGAACGAAGTTCCCCACGAATCCATCACCAACGGTGAAGTCGATTCGCAGTTGGGACACCGTCTGGCCGACGAAGGGGGCGTCGGTCGGCGCGTTAACGACCGCGAGAGATGTGGAGGCCGTGCTGCTGACAAAAAAGCCGAGAGGGCTGCCGTTGTTCAGTGTTGTGTCCTGATCTGCTGCTGCACTGAACGCAGGGCTGGCGGCGCTGATAGCACTGGTCGGAAAGCTCAGCGAGCCGGACGCTGTACTCGTGCTGCCGTCGGTCTGAACGCTCCCGTTGATGTTCGAGCCGACGGAAGACAAGCGGCTGTCGATCGTTGCGGCGTTGGTGGTGAGGTGGGTCGCGGTGCTGAGAGCAAGAGCCGCGATCGCGATGGCGATTTTTCGCTGCATGGCATTCTCCGGTTACCCCCAGACTTCGCGGCAAAGGTGAACGCAACGCACGACCGTGTCAAGCAAAACCCGCCTCAACCCGGCAACTTTGAACCCGACCACGGATATCCTTGGCCATGCTCAAGCAACTCCTCGCCGCCGTGTTGCTCGTCGGAACGCCGGCCTTGGCTTTTCAAGCATCGGCCGCGCCCGCTGACGAAGCCCAACGCATGATCGACGACGGGCTCGACTTCCTCGCCGAGCGGCAACAGGACGACGGGGCCTGGCAGCCGGTCGAGCAGGTGCCGCCGGCGATCACGGCGCTGGTGCTGCGCGGGATGGTCGAGAAGTTCGGCCCGGACGATCCGCGCGTGCTGGCCGGCTACGAAGCCCTGCTCGCCCAGCAGGTCGCCGACGGCGGGATCTACGACGACCTGCTGGCCAACTACAACACGGCGATTGCGATCAGTGCCCTGGCCGCGGCGAACGACGACGGCCGCTTTGACGCAGAGGTCGAGCGGGCCGTGGCGTACCTGCGGAAACTGCAGTGGACGCCCGAGACCGATCCAGAGTACGCCGGCGACAACCCCGGCGAGGAAGGCAGCGTCAGCGGCGAGGACGACGCGTTCTACGGCGGCTTCGGCTACGGCGGACGCTCCCGCGGTGCAGGGCGGCCCGACCTGTCCAACCTGCAGATGGCCCTCCAAGCCCTGCACGACGCGGGCATCAGCCCCGACGACCCGGCCTACCAACGCGCTCTCACCTTCATCACCCGCGCCCAGAACAACTCCGAAACCAACCCCGCCGAGTGGGCCGGCGACGACGGCGGATTCGTCTACGGCCCCGCCGCCGACAAGAACTACGAATCCTTCGCCGGCGAGTACGTCACCCCCAACGGCGAGCGTCGTCTGCGCAGCTACGGCTCAATGACGTACGCCGGCCTGAAGTCGATGATCCACGCCGGCCTGACCAAGGACGACCCGCGCGTCGCCGCCGCTTACGACTGGGTGAAGAACAACTGGACGCTCGACGAGAATCCCGGCATGGCCGAGCGCGGCGTCGAGTACCGCGACTGGGGCCTGTACTACTACTACCTGACCCTGGCCCGTGCGCTCAATGCCTACGACGAGCCGGTCATCGACACGCCTAACGCCGGCCCGGTCGACTGGCGCATCGCGTTCATCGAGAACGCCGCGAAACTGCAAAATGACGACGGCAGCTGGAGCGGCAACAAGAAGTGGCGTGAAGACGACCCCGTCATGGTCACCGCCTACATGATGATCGCCCTGCACGAAGTGCTCGACGACCTCGAGGAGCACCCGGTCGAGTGAAGACGCTTCGTCATCAAGTAGCGCGGTGTGGGAGGCCCACGGGGGGCGACCCCCCGGGGCGCCCGGTGGGGGGGAAACCCGCGGGGGTGGTGG
>JBCDCH010000072.1 GCA_039182125.1 Planctomycetota bacterium | reverse complement strand
TACCTCGTCGCGATCTTCGCCGAACCGCTCGCGCCGCAGAACCCCAACTCCCGCAACCTGGACTTTACGTACTGCCCGCCGCAATTGGTGTCGTTCAGCTTCGCCGACGGCTTGCACACCCACGCGATGCAGCGGCACGTCGACCCCGTCACGCTCCGGCGGACGTACGTGCAGCGCGACGACCTGTCGATCCCGATCGGGTTGTTCGTGAAAGGAGAGCCCTATCGGCTCTGGGGCCTGATTCACATGCAGCGTCGGCTGATCGGCATCGACCGCGACGAACTCGCTGAAGCCGGCTTGGCGATCGAGGCCGCCTTCCATCCGCTCGGGGCAGACCGCTACGGACGTGACCTGCTCAGCCGGATCATTTACGGGGCCCGCATCTCGCTGAGCGTGGGGCTCATCGGCGTCGCGGTCACGTTCGTGCTGGGCGTGATCATCGGCGGGATCAGCGGCTACGCCGGCGGCCGGCTGGACAACCTCATCCAACGCGGCATCGAGATTTTGCAGAGCTTCCCGCAGCTGCCGCTGTGGATCGCGCTGGGGGCCGTGATGCCCGCCGACTGGTCGGCGATCCGCGTGTACTTCGCGATCACGGTGGTGTTGGCGCTGCTGAACTGGACGGGCTTGGCCCGCGTGGTCCGGGGCAAGATCCTGTCTTTGCGCGAGGAAGACTACGCCGTCGCCGCACGCCTGCTCGGCGCCTCGCACGGGCGGGTGCTGGTCCGCCACCTATTGCCCGGCTTCGCGAGCCACGTCATCGTCGCGCTGTCTTTGAGCGTGCCGGGCATGATCCTGGGCGAGACCGCGCTGTCGTTCCTGGGCCTGGGCCTGCGCCCGCCGGTGGTGAGTTGGGGCGTGCTGCTGCAGGACTGCATGGACGTGCAAGCGGTCCGCTATTACCCCTGGCTGCTCACGCCCGTGCTGTTCATCATCGCGACGGTGCTGACCTTCAACTTCGTCGGCGACGGCCTCCGCGACGCCGCCGACCCTTACGCGTCTCCCGGATGAATCCGCCGACCCCCGAGCACGACGCGGTCCTCGACGTCCGCGACCTCTCCGTCGTCTTCGAAGGCATCGACGGCACGACCCACGCCGTACGCGACGTGAGCTTCGCGCTCCCCCGGGGCCAAACGCTCGCGCTGGTCGGCGAGTCCGGCAGCGGCAAGAGCACCGTCGGTAACGCGATCCTACGGCTCATCCAGCCCCCCGGAAGGATCGCGTCGGGCTCGGTCCTGCTCCGCGAACAGCCCGGCGACACACCGCTCGACCTGGCGGCGCTGTCCGAAAAAGACGAACGCCTCTTCGCCGTCCGCGGCGGGCGGATCAGCATGATCTTTCAGGAACCGATGACCGCGCTGTCGCCGGTCCACACCATCGGCAACCAGCTCCGCGAAGCGATCGAGCTGCACGTCACCCGGGACCGCAAGGCCGGGGAAGAGCTCGCCGTCGAGATGATGGCCAAGGTCGGCATCCCCGAGCCGCGCACCCGGCTGCGGCAATACCCCTTCGAGTTTTCCGGGGGGATGCGTCAGCGCGTCGTGATCGCGATGGCCTTGGTCAGCCGCCCGGCCGTGGTCATCGCCGACGAACCCACGACCGCGCTCGACGTGACGGTGCAGGCCCAGATCCTCCGGCTCATCAACGATCTCAAGGCCGAGCTCAACACGAGCGTGCTGTTCGTCACACACGACCTGGGCGTGGTCGCCCAAGTCGCCGACGCCGTGGCGGTGATGAAACAGGGACGGATCGTCGAGCGGGCGGGCGTCCGCGACCTGTTCCACCGGCCGTATCACCCGTACACCCGCCGCCTGCTCGCCGCCGTCCCGCACGCGGGCTTCGAGGAGCAGTCCAAGCGGCTGCTCGAACCCGCCGACCCGCCGCCGGGCATGCCCGACGGTTTTGGCTACGACGAACCGGACCAACCGGACGCGTCGCCGAGCGCTTTCGGTTTCGGCAAAGACCGGCTGCTCCTGCTCTGGCCGACGGGCGCGGGGGGGGCTCAATGAACACCGGCAACGACCGCATCCTCAAAGTGCGCGGCCTGTCCAAGCACTTCCCCGTCGGCAAGGGCCGCAAGAAGTCGGTCTTCAAAGCCGTCGACGACGTCAGCTTCGACGTCTATGCCGGCCAAACGCTCGGCATCGTCGGCGAATCCGGCAGCGGCAAGACCACGTGCGCCCGCTGCATCCTGCGGGCCCTGCAGCCAACCGCGGGCACCGTCGCGTTCACCCACAACGGGACGACGGTCGATCTGGCGACCCTGCCCGAACGCCGGCTCAAGCCCTTGCGCCGGCAGATGCAGATGATCTTCCAGGACCCCTTCGCGTCGCTGAACCCACGCATGACCGTCGGCGACATCGTCGGCGAGCCGCTGCTGATCCACGGGCTGGGCAACAAGTCCGAGCGCCGCGAGAAGGTCGCCGCCATGCTTGCCCGCGTCGGCCTCGAACCCGGCCACGCCAACCGCTACCCGCACGCCTTCTCCGGCGGGCAGCGCCAACGCATCGGTATCGCGCGGGCGCTGATCCTCGGCCCGTCGCTCGTGGTCGCCGACGAAGCCGTCAGCGCGCTCGACGTCAGCGTCCGCGCCCAGGTGCTCGACCTGCTCAAGGAACTGCAGGACGAGCTGAACCTCACCTACCTGTTCGTCAGCCACGACCTCAGCGTGGTCCGCCAGGTCTGCGACGCGGTGCTCGTCATGCGCCGGGCCCGCATCGTCGAGATGGGCCCGACCGAGCGGGTCTGGTCCGATCCGCGGCACCTCTACACGCGGAGCCTGCTCTCGGCCATCCCCCTGCCCGACCCCGACGCCAACCTCGAACCGATCGATCTCGACGGCGTCTCAGAATCGGAGCTCGAACCGCTCCCCAACGCCTTGGCGGATTGACCGGTACGGGCCTCCACGGCTCCATCCAACCTCCGTCGCAGCGTCGCGCGACGAGGACGGCTTGCCGCATCGAGGAGAACGCGAAACCCGCGATCGAGCAATGTTCCAGAACATTATGTTAACTAAATTTGACATTGAGTTGATCATAGATAACATTAAGTTCGAATTACCTAACACGTATCCCGGATTCTGCATGCCCCCCGACATGAGCAACCAAGAACGAGTCACCGTCGTCGCCATCCTCACCAACCTCCTGGTCAACGGCTACGCCGTCGTCCGGGTCGGCCAGCTCTACGCAGACGGCGCCCTGGCCGGCGACGAAGCGGTGACGGTGTGGGCGCGGGCGGTGGTGTGGGTCATCCCCGCGGCCATCGGGCTGACGATCCTTTTGAACGTCTTGTTCGCGATGGCGGACCGCGAGCGCCAGAACAACAACGTGATCGACGAACGCGACCGGCAGTTCCAGCTGCGCGGGATGGGCGTCACGCTCGTCGTCGTCTGCCTGGGATACGTGGCGATGCTCGGGGGCCTCGCCTTCGGGTGGGCGACGATCGTCGTGCTCAACGTGTTGTTCTTCTCCTTCGCAGCCGGCGACCTGCTCGGCAACGCCGTCCGGCTCGCCAGCTACCGGGTCGAGTGTTGACGTGGCCAAGCTCCGCATCACCAACACGATCCGTCGGCTCCGTTTCGAGAACGACGAGATGACGCAGCAAACGCTCGCGGACCGGGTCGGCTGCACCCGGCAGACCATCGCCGCCATCGAGAAGGCGAAGTACTCGCCCAGCCTCGAACTGGCGATCCTCATAGCGCGGGCGCTCGGCAAGCCGCTGGACGAGGTCTTCCTGGTCGAAGGCGACGACGCCTCGATCGCCCGCAAGCCCGACCTCGACGCCGACGCCGATCCGGATGCACGTCCGTAAGCCGACGCGCCCCTCAAAACCAAACACGCGTGGGCCGGCAGTCGCCGGCCGGCGATCGATCGGACCTTCAACCCTCTTTTATGGAGCACATAGATATGACCGCACGATTCAGTTGGGCCGGAACCTTGGTGGCAAGCCTCGCGATGACGGGCTGCGCCGCCCATAACTACGACTTCGCCGCCGCGCCGCGGGGGCCCTCGCGCGTGCCGCAAATGGTGGGCGATCTTGATCGGCTCGCCGAAACAGCAGACGAGGCGGCCAAGGCGGAAGACGCGTTGTACGACGTGAGCCTCTTCCCCCTCGTGCATTCAGAGCTGCACGTCTTCGCGGAAGCCGCCGACGAGGATTCCCCCGCCGAGTTCGTGGAAGCCGAGATCGCCGCGTGCCTGCCGCTCTTCGCGTTCGTCAACGGCACGGTCAGCCAATACGACGAACAACAGAACTTGCTGACCCGGGACGCGTTCGACTCGAGCTTCTGGGGCGCCTTCCGGCAACACCGCGAACTGGTCGTGACGCCCGCGGGACACCGCGAGCGGACACGCCACACGGTCTTGTGGCTCATCAGCTGGTGCGGCGAAGAAACCTGGCAACCCACCCCCGAAGCGGCCCGCGAAGCATTGCCCGAATCCCCCGAAAATCCGGACCCGGTTTGAAGGAACGCGGCCGATCAGTCATCGAGCATCATTAAACTCGCAGCTTGCCCCCCTGGCGGAGCCAGCGTCGTCTCGGACCTCTTTGACAGCGGTTCGCCTCAAAACCTTGAAGGGGGATGAACATTCTGGATATTTTAGGATTTTTTTATCTTATTTTTCTCTAGTTTTCATTATTATAGTTGTTTTCTGTCAAGCGAGGCTGTAAAATAAAGATGTATTTGTCTTCTTTAGTGATCGGGGGCGTCGTTTGTCCGGGTTTCTAGATTCAAACCGCACTGGGAATCACCATGCCGTTCTGGTGGAGTTGTCTGTTTAACGGGGAATGTGTTTGCGATCTTGGTCAAGCCGCTCGGGACACCACGCGGCAGATCGATACTGAGCCGGATACCCAAGCACGCTTTGGCTCGTACCCGCATGAATCCGCGAAGTTCGAGAATTTAGAGCCGCGTGTCTTGTTTTCCGCGGTGCTCTCGAGCGAGGCGTTGTCCGAGAGGATTAATCAACGCGGCGGCGAGATCATCAGCGGTTCGATTTCTGAACTCGGAGCCGTCGTTAACGGTGGGCCCGCGGCGGAGTTGGGAACTCAAAAACAGGCCGTTCGGGGAACCGCGGGTCACGATTTCCTCTATACCCAGCGCTCTGCCGGTCGACTCCTGGGGCTTGGCGGCGACGACTGGCTGGCGGTCTTGAGCGACGAGACGACGCAGACCAAACGCGTGGGGGTCTCCGGGGGTACCGGCGACGACCGGATTTACGCGATGTCTGGCCTGGCCGACGTGGACGGTGGCCCCGGCTACGACGTGCTGTTCATTGGTGACGCGGACGTGCAGTACCGCAACATCGAAGAAGTGTGGGTCCGTCAGGCCTCGGGCGAAGAGTGGTTGCGGCAAGAGGGCGAACCCGCGGGCAGCGTGAAGGCCAAGCCGAATCCTCCTTCATCAAGCCCAGGCGCTTCCGCCACCCCATTCAAACCGAAAACCGCGATCGGCAAACCGACCGACCTCAGCGACTTGGACACCTCGACCGATATCCGTGCGCGGATTTCGTTCGACGCGACGCGCGATCTGTCGGCGCAGGAACCCGCTTCGGCCGAGTTGTCTCTGACGTTGGATGGTTTGAGCGATGGCACCGGCGGTTTGGACGGCGGAGGCCTTTTCGCGGCCGCCAGCACCAGCGCCGCTGCGGCACCGACGGTCGATCTCGCGGGCGATGTCAATGGCGATGGCGTCGTCGACGGCCACGACATCGACGCCGTCCGCGCGGCGTACCAAGCGGATGTAGAGCCAGGCCAAGACCCAGACCCCTACACCCCCGAGGCCGACCTGTTCAGTTTCGGCGACAGCTTGGGAAAGGTGGATGAACACGACTTCAACTTCCTGTTCCACGGGCTTCTGGGGGCGCGTACCGGCGACGGTGATTTCAGCGGCCAAGTTGAGCAGGGCGACCTGAACCTTGTGCTCAACAACTGGGGCCGGCTAAACGTGGGCTGGACCCGCGGCGACTTCAACAACAGTGGCCAGGTTGAGCAGGGCGACCTCAACTTCGTGCTCAACAATTGGGGCCACTCCAGCAACGTGCCGCACGTGGAGGAGGGAACTTTTGATGAAATCGGCGCTAAATACTATTTCGGCTTCAACGCCGACGACACGATCACGGGCACCAGCGGCGACGACTTTATTTGGGGCGGCGGCGGCAACGACACGATCAACGCCGGCGACGGCGACGACCTCATCTACGGCGGTGCCGGTAGCGACGCGATCAATCCGGGCGGTGGCAACGACACGATCATCGACCCCGACGACGCCACTTATCCCGACATCGGCACGGGCGACCTAACAATCACGCCTCAGCTTTCGGTGATCGAGGAGACCGCAAACGCCCCCGCAACCGATGTGGCCGTCCTCGAGGCCAGCCGTCCCGGCCCGCCGTTGGCGGCCACCGATTTCCAACTCAGCGGGGCCGACGCGGAGCGATTCCAGGTTGTCCAACTCGACGGCGCGCCTCAAGGCCAATTCGTATTGAGGTTGCGCGGCGGGCAAGACATCGCCTTTGCCGAGACCCCCATTCTCAACGTTACCGTCGCGCTCACCGACCTGACCTCAACGCCCGATACCGTGGCTCACAGTGTCGCCGTTCAACGCGCCACGGCGGCTTCTCCTATCGCGGACGCCGGGTTGCGTGCCGCGGTCCGAGCAAGCCTGGGCATCATCGATCCCGATTACGTTCTGACGAACGCAGACCTCGGCCGGGTGACCGAGTTGTACGGCGACCCGACCGCCATCGGCTGGCTCAACGAGATCGACAAACTCGCCAACCTCCAACAAATCCGCCTCGTCCCGACCGACTTTGCGCAGCGGGCCACGACGCCGCAAAACCTGCTGACGATCGACCGCAGCGCGGGCAACTCGGAACTCACGCACGTGCAGGTCCAAGGCGCCGGCCTTGACGACGCCGCATTGACCACCCTGATCCAAAACCTGCCCGACGGCGTCGAAGTCCTCGACCTGCTCTACAACGACGTCGCCAACCTGCCAACCGACCTGCTGACCCAGTTGCCGAACCTGCGTGAGCTTCGCCTGCACGGCAACGCGATCGCCGACCGCGCCTTGCAATACGTCAACCGCGACCCGGTCGATCCGCTTAACGATCCGACGCTTGCCGTCTCCACCAACCCCCTCGCCGTCTTGTCCGGCTCGTTGGTCCAACTCGACCTGGCCTCGGCCAGCCCGGACCTGGCGGTCTACGCCGACGACCCCGTCGCCGACTTGGCCCGCCGGCTGTATTACCTGCCCACCCGCATGTACGAGTGGGTCCGCAACCACGTGGAACTGGACATCTACCACGGCTTCATGCGCGGCGCTCAGGCCACCCTAGAAACCCGAAGGGGCAACGACTTCGACACGGCGTTGCTGCTGAAAGAACTGCTGGAAGAAGCGGGGTTCACTTACAACACCGACCTGCACATGCGCTTCCGGAAGGTCACCGCGCAGCAAAGCGACGTGATGCGCTGGCTGGGCGTTGCCAACACCACCGCCATGACCGAAGCGCTCAAAGCGATGAGCCCGGCCTACAACGACCCGGCGTTGAACGGCGACCAGGTGACGTTCACTCACGCCTTTTTGGAGATCGACGCCGGCGGGCAAACCTTCCAGCTTGACCCATCGTGGAAGTACAAAAACCTCCCGGACGCCCCCTCGGACTTCATCCGTGATCTACAAGACAACACATCGAACTTCCGGTTCGAAGTCTTCGACATCGATGGCACGAAAGATACCGATGGCGACGGGGACCTCGACAACGACGGCTTCCTCGATCAAGTGCGGATCGAAAACGCGGCGGAGTTCTACGCCGACCGCGTGCGTGACTACCTGAGCGTTCACCATCCGGACTTGACCCTCGCCGACGTCGCTTACGACGGGCCGATTGTCCCCGAAGTCATCGACGATTTAACTTTAACGACCCCAGGGTGGACCGAGGTTTCCGGTGTCGCGGGCGATATCACGCTTTACGCCCCCGCAACCTTCGGCAATCTATTCGACATAGACGCCGAGACCGTTCTCGATCAATTTATTGTCAATGGCACGGCGTGGGTTAACGCGCACGACACCCCGAGTGACAGCCATTTTGCTCCAGCGTCACTGACACACGTGATCGCGATCGATATTTATTCGGGAACTGACAATTTTAAACCCAATTATTATGGCACGGTAAACCAAGATTTTTATTATCTGCCGGTCTCGGAATTTCTAAATCATCAATGGACCGTTCGGACGGTGTACCATTACGCGTCTGACCCTGATTTAGGCAGTATCGACGAATATTATACCTCATTGCTGCGGGATGGTATTGCGATCGGCGAGGGGTATGCGCGAAATGCCAACGCCGGGAACGCCCCATCTGGCTTCAGGTTCCGGGTCTACTCCTATGCCCCCAATGTTAATGTAGTAAGGGCGTCGGATGTGGCAAGAGATTTACATGACGTTATCAACATCGGAGTCGATGCGGGCCAAGAAAGCCAGTATTCGTTTGCGAATCGTCGCGCAGCGTACACCGAAGCGGTGATCGAAGCTTTGGACGGCCGCTCCACCGCGATCAGTAGTCGGAGCGACTTGAGTGACCACGAGATCGCGATCGTTGGCGGATTGACCGACTTGGTCCAGTCCGAGTATGCGCGGAAGACGCGCGAAGCCGAGCGTGCATTGATGGGCTTGGCCGGATTCGTCGACACGATGTCCGCGGTCGGTGTCGGCACGGTGACCGCCAGACTCGAAAACGGCTACCAGCAGAACGCGTCGATCCAATCCACGATTTTGCCCGCGGAGCTCCTCGTCGATCAGCCCGGCGGGTCTTGGCCCACAAAGTACATCGGGCTGGCCGACGTGCCGAACCCGCTGGTTTTCGACCTATCGGAAGACCTCAGCAACGAGCCGCCCGTCGTCCGGGGTTTAGCCGACGCCTTAGGCTGGGTGAACAGCGGTCTTGAGCACGAGGTGATCGAAGACATCACGAATACGCCTGCCGGTTCGACCGCCCGTGTGATTCAGATGGTCGCCGCCCAGACCAACCCGTCCGGGACGGATATCTTCCTCGCCGATAGCAACAATTACGAGGATCTCTACCAATATAAAAATGTCGGTAGCAATCTTTCGCCTCTCGAGCAACGGTTCAACGACGGCATCGATATCGTCATTGACCAGTTTAAAAAATATGACCCCAGTGCTCGGGAGCCAACGGCAAACCAAAGCGTATTCGAGCGGATCGAAGCTATTGTTCCACTCGACACGGTTCGGGTGGAAGGCGCAGACGGCAGCTATTGGGAGGGATATGCCTTCCATTACTTCAATCCACTTGCTACGGAGGCTTCGTACGCCATTCTTGGTGAAGCGGTAAATGCCCAAGGCGGGCGTAGCGGCGGCAACGCCTTTTTCGAAATCCCGCCGGCAACGGTTCAGCGCGTGGATCAGATCCAGCCCACGTTGATTGGCGACCCGGTAGACCCCGTTGACGGGCACGTGTATCACACGCAGACGGACGTGTCGCTCCCGAACCTCGGCGTGCCGCTCACGTTCACCCGAACGTACAAGAGCAACCAGGTCGGGGCCAACGCGGGAGACCTGTATTTCGACAGCGACCGCGGGCTGGGCGTGGGTTGGTCGTATAGCTTCAGCGACCGGTTGGAGTTTGTTGGCACGGTGCTCGGTCGAAGCGGCGGCGTCCATTACAACGACGACGCGTCTCACCCCGTGCTCGGGGCCGACAACTCGATCATCTGGTACACGGGCGACGGCGCTCGCCACTTGTTCAAACAGGCCGGCACGATCAGCGACCCCGTTTACGGGACTCGCCACTATTACGAAAGCGAAACCATTTACGGCCGGCTCGCGAGCCTCGACGATTACACGTTCCGCTTTGTCGATCCGGACGGCATGAGCTATCGGTTTGATATCGCCGGTAAGTTGACGGAGGTGGCCGATGGTTTCGGTCACGGGGTTGAGGTCACCTATGGCGTTGACCAGCGCATCTCTGCCGTGACGTCGAACGGCGCGGATGGCGAAGATCGCAAACTCACGTTCACGTGGGACGCCAACGGACTCGATATCTCTGACAACTCGGCAGACGGTGGGCTTCAGGACCGCACGTGGCGGTTCCGGCTCGGAACCATCGCTGGGGAAAAAGTGCTGACTGAGGTTACCGCTCGCGGCGGCACCGGCCAAGGCACCGACGACGAGCGTACCCATTACAAGTACTACAGCGACGACGTCCGCAGGTATTTGTTAAACGAGGTCCAAGCAGGGCTCCGCGGAACACCTTCCACTCTGAATACTACGGACCTCGCCCGGACGACTTACGAGTACTACGCCAATCGCCGCGCGATGCGGGTGCATCTGCCCGACGGCCGACAGGAGCAGTTCTGGTACCGCTTCGGGCTTTACGAAGCGGACAACGACCTCGCGAACCGCGTCAGCTACGCGGACGACTTTGCCGGTGCGCAGACGACGTTCGTCGACGGCAGCGGAGACGTGGTGACGTATTCGCTGGCGGAAAGCGGCGAGATCCTCCGCGAAACCTTCTCTGACGGCACCTACCACGAGGCCGAATGGAACGATCGGGGCCAACGCGTCAGCGTCACGGACGCGTTCGGCAACACCGAATCCTTCGGATACGACGACGCGTTAACGATCTTCGGCGGCGCTAACGACGACTTCATTTCCGGTGTGCTGCTTAAACATACGGATGCGTACGGCGCGGTCACGGATTACTACTACGGCGCGTACCGCACCGCAGATTTGGGGCCATACCACCGCCAACTCCGGTACGTTCCCGAAGAGGGCGGCAATTTCATCCTGATGCCGCTGGTCCGGATTTTAGAGAGGGGCGTCGCTGGCGATCAGCGTCGCGATACGAAGTTTGATCACGAGTATTGGAACGGCTCGTCGTTTTTCGACGATGCCGACGATGCCGTCGGTGCCACGGTCAACATCCCGGACGGTCAGCCGGCCAATCTTGCTTACCGACTGAAGCGGCGGGTCGACGCCGAAGGAAACGAAACCACGTACCAGTACAACACGACCGCCGGCACGCCCGCGGAGGTCGACAGTTTGCCGACGCGGATCGATGCGCCCGGTTTCAGCGACGCCGGCGTCGAGCTGTCGCAAGGCGCCCGGACCGAATTGATTTACAACGCCGCCGGTCAGGTGGTCGCCGAGAAGCGTTCCGAGGACGGGACGGGCAACGGCCTGGTTACCCGCTACGACTACAACAGCCGCGGAGAGTTGATCACGCAGATCAGCCCGAACGGGGTGGCAGAAGAAGCGGGCCTGAGTTTCGCCGCCGGCGCTCTGACGAGTTCCGGCTACGACGACGTCGCCACGCGTTTCGCTTTTGACGGCTTCGGTCGGCTCGTAACGACCCAAGGCCCCAAGCCGGACGGCGAGTTAGCCCAACCCTTCACTCGGGTTGAGTACGACGGTCGTGGGAATGCGCTGGCCGTTCACGTCCACGACGACGGCGGGTTGTCGTCTCCCGACTCGGATGGGCGTCTCGTCACGCAGACCACGTACGACGATCAAAGCAGGGTTACCAAGGTTCTTTACGCCGACGGAACCGAATCGAGGTTCACATACGACGGCGTCGGTCGGCAGACCAGCGCGACCGATGAATTGGGGCGTACCACGCGGTTCTTCTACGACCGCCGCGGCCGGCGATCGGCGGCGATCTCGCCCGACGGTTCCGTGACCCGTCAACGCACCGACGGCGGCGGCCGCGTCGTGGCGGTCACCGACGCGCGGGGCCACACCACGACCTTCCGCCACGACGAGTTGGGGCGTGTGGTCGAGCAGACCGATCCGGCTCCCGTTGACGGCTCGGCCGCGCAGGGCGGCACCACGAAATGGGATTACGACGGGCATGGCGACCTGCGTTCCGTGACGGACCAGCGCAACCATCAGACGCTTTATCGCTACGACGGATTCGGACGACTAATCGAAACCACGCAGAAGATCGATAGCGGCGACGATCTAATCACCACGACCGAGTACGACCCGCGCGGGAACGTGGTCCGGGTCACCGATCCCAAGAACCACACGACCACGTACGGCTACGACTTTGCCGACCGACGGATCGAGACCACGACGCCCGACCCGGATGGCAGCGGGGGCGCCCTGTCGGCGTTGACGACCCGTTTCCTTTACGACGACAACGGCAACCTCACGCACACCGTGGTCGACCCCGAGGCCACGACGGGGGCGACGCTCACGCCGCTCACCCTTGGCACCCTTCCCGGCGGCGACGACGTCGCCATTACTCAGATCGATTACGACCGCCTCGACCGTGCTTGGAAGACCACCGCGGCCGACCCCGATGGCTCGGGGCCGGATGCTCGTCCGGAAGCCGAGACGGTTTACGACAATCTGGGCCGCGTACACGCCACGATCGACGCCAACGGCAACCGAACCGAGTTCCTTTACGACGATCGAGGCCGAGTCGTGCAGACCACGCGAGCGGACGACGACCTGGACCAGACCACGCTCACGCAGTTTGACGCCGCGGGGCAAATCGTCGCCACCGCCGACGCGCTCGGCCACGTGTACCGCAACGACTACGACGCGAACGGCCGCGTGACCCGCGAAACCGCGCCCGATCCGGACGGCGCAGGCTTGCAGTCGGCGTCCCACACCCATTACGGCTACGACGCGGCCGGGAACCTGGCCTGGATCACCGAGCCGCGCGGCGACGGGCCCGAGGACTTCGAGCACACCACCCGGTTCACGTACGACGAACAGAACCGGCTGATCCTAACCGTCGGCCCCGATCCCGACGATCCCGAAGATCCCGCGGAACCCAAAGGACCGCTCCCGGCACCGACCCGCAGTTCCACTTACGACTTGGCCGGCAACCTCGAGACCACCACCGACGAACTGGGGCGAACGACCCGGTTCGAGTACGACGAACTCAACCGGGTGGAGCTGGAGGTGGCGCCCGATCCCGATGGTGCCGGCGCGTTGACTTCACCCGAGACGTCGTACGTCTACGACGCCAACGGCAACCTGGCCTCGGTGACGGACCCCAACGGAAACACGACCTATTTCTACTACGACGCTTGGGACCGTTTGACTCACACCGTCAACGCTTTGGCTGAGGCGGCGGGGCAGACGATCGACTCCGATGGCAACGGAATCGGCGACGCCGCCCCGGATGCCGCATCACTCTCGCCGTACGTGGTTCAGACGATTTACGACGACCGCGGCCGCGCGGTGCTTAGCATCGACGAACTCGGCCGGGAGCACGGCACCGTTTACGACAACCTCGACCGCGTGGTGGCTACCTTGGCCCCCGACCCGGCCAACGGGAAGGCGTTCGAGAGCCACGCCGACGCGCGGGACGGCATCATCCCCGTCCCCGCGGCGACCACGGATCCGCGGATCACGACCTACACCTACGACGACGCGGGCAACCTGCTGTCGGTCAAGGACCCGCTGGGGCGCACCCGCTACACCCAGTACGACGGCCTGCACCGCCCGACCCACACGGTCAATGCGGCCGCGCCGGCAAGCGCCGTCGATAGCGACGGCGACGGCCGTCTCGACGGCCCGATCGACACGCTCAACAACGGCGGCGTGCTAAACGACTACTTGACGACGACCGCCTACGACGCGCAGGGTCGCGTGGTGTTGGTCGTCGACGAACTCGGCCGGGAGTACGGCACGGTCTACGACGCCCAAGGCCGCGTGACGGCGCAGGTGGACCCGCATCAGGTCACCGGTCGGGCCTTCCACACGCCCGACGACGCCGGCCGCGCCGACCGGATCGTCGGCCTGGCCACGCGATTCACCTACGACCGCAACGGCAACCTCACCGCCGTCACCGACCCGCTCGGCAACGCAACGTGGACGGTCTACGACCGATTCAACCGCCCGGTCCGTGAGATCAACGCCCTCGCCGGCGACGACGTAACGGACGACAACGGCGAGGTGAAAGCGGAGTTCACCGCGCCGGCCTTCGATAAATACAGCGTCCAAACCTTCTACGACGCCGCGGGCCAACCCGTGCTGACTGTCGATGAACGCGGTCGGCAGTACGGCACCGTCTACGACAATCTTGGTCGGGTGATCGCGGATGTCGCTCCACAGGGCGGGGACTTGATCAATATCCAACCC
The DNA here is from genome assembly GCA_039182125.1 of Planctomycetota bacterium. Taxonomy (NCBI): domain Bacteria; kingdom Pseudomonadati; phylum Planctomycetota; species Planctomycetota bacterium. Next base: position 5,640 of record JBCDCH010000072.1, on the reverse strand, counting down.
GACGCCGGTAAAGCTTTTTCCGATGGTGCCGTCAACAACGCCGGCCCTTCGCCCGCGCTCGCCGACGTCGTCGGCCGCGCCACCCGCTACGCCTACGACGCCAACGGCAACCTCGTCGGGACCGCCGACGCCGAAGGGCGACGCAACTACACGTACTACGACGCGCTCAACCGCCCGATCCACCAAATCAACGGCGACGGCGCGGGCCTGGCCGACGGCGACGCCCCCGGGGCCGACGGCTACCTGATCCCCGACGCCGCCTACAACGGCACCAACCTCGGCGATTACACCGTCACGCTCACGTACGACGCCGCCGGCCAGATCGTCTTGACCACCGACGAGCTCGGCCGCGAATACGGCACGGTCTACGACCACGCCGGCCGCGTCCTCGCGGACGTCGCCCCGTACGTGAACCTCGCCGATCCCAACGATCCCAACAACGGCCGCGCGTTCGCCGCCGGCACCGACACGCTGACCGGGCTCACCCTCGACCCCGCCGACCTCGCGACCGCCGCCGCCGTCGTCGGACGCACCACCCGCTACACCTACGACGACGCCGACCAACGGCGGTCCACCACCGACGCCCTGGGCCACACCGCCTGGTCCTTCTACGACGACCTCGGCCGGCTCACGCACACCGTCGATCAGATCGGCGACGCCTGGGTCGACCCCAACGACGACCAGGCCACCGCCTGGGCGCCCGGCCAGCCCCTGCCCGCCGGCGCCGACGGCAACGGCCACCCCGACTACACCGTCGTCCGCGCCTACGACTCCGTCGGCCGGCTGACGAGTTACACCGGCCCCAACGGGCACACCACCGCCTACACCTACGACCGGGCCGACCGGCAGACCGCCGTTATCGACCCCCTCGGCTACGCCGACACCTACGCCTACGACGACGCCGGCAACCTGATCCAAACCACCGACCGCAACGGCGACCGCACCGAGTATCGCTACGACGACCTCTACCGCCGCATCGCCGAGCAGTGGGAAACCGTCTTACCCAACAACGGCCACACGCTCATCCTCGGCGGCATCGGCTACAGCTACTACGACGACGGCCAGATCGACGAAGTCAAGGAATACGTGACGCCCGTCAGCACGAACGCCGGCGCGTTCCACACCTTCAAGCACCTTTACGACGCGGCGGGTCGGCTTTGGTGGATCCGCGAAACCGACGCCACCATCGCCTCCGGATCAGACCTCGGCTACTTCTTCTACGCCTACGACGACACCGACCGCTTGGTTTGGATGCAAGACCCGGAAAACGTCATCTTCGGAGATCATCACACCCGCTTCGAATACGACGATCAGGGCCGCATCGATCAAATCTTCCAGACGGCCCCGCACAGCAAATCGGTCGATTACACCTACAACCTCGCCGGTCAGCTCGAGCTCACCGAATACGGCACCGTCTTCCCCACGCTCGGCACCGATTTCCGCTACACCCACTCCACCCAGAACACGTACGACCCCGCCGGCCGGCTCTTCGGCAACACGCACTTCCACCAGCCCACCGGCGGCTCGCTCGCCGGCCTCGCCCAATACATCTACGAGCGCGACGCCCTCGACCGCCCCGAAGCGTTCACCCAGTTCGATTACCTGGCCACCCGCACCACCAACTACGACTACGACCCCACCGGCCAGATCCTCGACGCCGACATCAACGCAACCGGCACCGGCGTGACCGCCGACGAGACCTACACCTACGACGGCGCCGGCAACCGCCTGTCCGACAACGGCCAGGCCGTCACCCCCGACGCCCAGTCCAACCGCCTCGACGCCGACGCCGACTACACCTACACCTACGACCGCGCCGGCCAACTCACCGAACGCCGCCGCGTCGGCGACGGCACCCTCGACCGCGTGTTCACGTACGATCACCGCGGCCGGCTGACGCAGGTGCTGGATTACGGGTTGGACGGTTCGACGGTTGAGCAGACGGTGCGTTACACGTACGACGCGTTCGACCGTTTGATCGAACGCCGCCACACGGACGCTTCGGGGATCACGGACTCGCCTCGATACCTGTACCACGGCGACCAGCGTTGGCTGGCGGTCGAGACGCCGACCAGCGCTCCGGAGGACCCCGCGACGCGTTACCTGTACGCCCCGGGGTCGGACACGCCGCTGTCGGTGGACCCCAGCCAGCTGATCGAGCCTCACGGCTTCTGGCTGCTGGCGGACGCGGCGGGGACGGTTCGGGACGTGGTGGGCACGAGCACGACCCAAGCGCAGGCCGCGGCGCCCCCCGCTCTCTACTACCACGTCGAGTTCAGCCAGTTCGGCGAGGTGCTCAGCCACAGCTATCCGGACGCCTCGGGGACCCCCTTGGTGACCCCCCCGGCGACGCTGGAGTGGATCTCGCCGGGGGGCCTGTCGTTCGGCTTCCAGGGGCGTACGCAGGACGCGGCGACGGGTTTGGTTCACCACAACGCGCGTTGGTCGGACCCGGAGTCGGGTCGTTTCCTCAGCGAGGACCCGTCGGGCTTCGTGTTCGGGGACCCGAACCTGTACCGGTACCTGGGCAACGCGCCGACGGTGTGGTCGGACCCGACGGGCCTGGGCAACGTCAACCAGGCCGCCGCGGGGACCTCGCTGTTCGACCTGTCGTCGTTCCCGACGATCACGAGCAACACCAGCGACGCCGGCGGCCTCGACCTGGTCTTGTCCAACCACTCCCAGCCGGCCCGATCCGGCTCGCTCTACGACACCCTGGCGCTGAGCAACGATCTCAATCAAGCCAGCGGGAACTTCAATCCGGGCTTGCCCCTTCACAACCCGTTCGCCGTCCGACCGATGGACCTGATCCCGACGACTCGCCCCGGGCACCTGCCCTTCACTGAGCTCGGGCCCACCACGATCCGGGGGGCGCTCGCGGCCGAATTCAGGCTCAACGAGCAAATCATCCGCCACAACCTTGGTCACGACTCCAGCCTCACCCCGGTCAGCGACACGGTGATACCGGCCGCCTCAGCGGTGTATGACTTTGCCGCCCCCCGGGTGGGCAGCACGCTTCAGGCAGGCTTTGGCGTCGCAGAAACGATCGCAGGTGTAAGCCTCACACTTGGTGGTGGACCGTTCGGCGGTTTCGTTGCCGGACCGCTGTTGACTTTCAACGGGTTAGACAACACCCAAGCGGGATTGCGGGGTATGTTCGCCGGGCGTCCGGCGGACACCCGCTTGCACGGAGGCCTTGAAACAACGGCAGTAAGTCTCGGTGCCACACCCCAAACTGCTGACCAGTTAGCGAACATTGGAGAATTCACTCTCGGCTTAGGATTCGGCGTCCCAGGTATCGTTGAAGGGCTTACCCAGCAGGGAGCAAGGCAAATCACGCGCAACGTGCCTACGATCGTCAATCGTACGCCAGATGCATTCCTGCCCAATAGAATTGGACCTGGTGCCGCGAACCAGTTTGATGAGGCTTTCGCGTCGAACCGCCACTTCAGTGTCGCTGATACGGCGTTGAAGCATGGACGGACAGCGCGTGCTGGTCGAGGCGGCATATCGCCTGCTCCAACGCGAGGGCAATTCGCCCTGGATAACTCCGTTCAAATCTCGCCCAACTCACCTAGGCGAATTGGTGTTGACCCTGATAACAATGAGATCGTTATTCTAGACCGCACGGGTAATACTATTAGGGATGGGCATGTAATTGGCGGAAGTTTTCACGGGCACGTACGATCGTGGGATCAGCTGTCGACTGCCCAGCGCAATGCTCTGCAACGCCTTGGGGTTAGCGTGTCTAGGTCGGGTGAAATTCACTTCAACCCTTACATTGTTTGGAACACGACTAATCAATAATTTTGATCGTGCCTTTAATGAATTTAATTCGATGACTGCAGACAACAATCAATACGAGCCGGTGCAAAGGTATTCCTCACGGGAAGTCGAAGGCGCTATTGCGGAGAATGATCTAGGAAAGCTAAGCAATATCGTGATTGCTGTGTCGATGTATGCGACTGATCTGCAAGAAGCTGAAAGTCTTTGTGCTCGCTTGGCAACCCACGAAGATGAAAATGTTCGAGGGAATGCAATCCTTGGCTTCGGCCATTTGGCAAGACGATTTGGCAAGTTGAATTTGCCAAATGTCAAAGAGATCATTGAGTCAGGTCTTCAAGACAAGTCTGAGTATGTTCGAGGACAGGCATGGGCTGCAGCGGATGATGTAGCACATTTTCTTGGGCGCTAAATAACCGTTCAGAAGCGAGGACCCTTCGGGCTTCGTGTTCGGGGACCCGAACCTGTACCGGTACCTGGGCAACGCGCCGACGGTGTGGTCGGACCCGACGGGCCTGGGCAACGTCAACCAGGCCGCCGCGGGGACCTCGCTGTTCGATCGGGCGGGCGAATTCTTCGCGGACGCCTTCTCGCCGGTGACCGACTTCGCGCGCAACACGGTGGCGCCCGCGATCAACACCGGCCTGAACATCCTGTCCGATTACGGCGCGATCGCCGGCCCGGTTAATTACGTCGTCAATCAAACCATCAGCGACCTCCGGGATACCGACCAGAACACGGCGGCGGGCGTCGCGAACAATCTCGCCCAGCAGCAGTACGAATTCAACCGCACGGCGTTGCGTTACGCGGTCGAGTCGAACACCGGCCCGGCCCACGGTTACACCAGCTTCCGGCCGGTGCAGTCTGCGTTCTACTTCCTGCAAGACATGGGCTTAGAACGGGCCGGGAACTACCTGCACGACCACGGCCTGGCGGTGCAAGAAGCCCGGCAGATGGAACTGGCCCGCCGCCACGAGGCGGACCGGGAGATGCGTGAAAACCAGGCGATCTACGAGGAGCACGGCTGGTGGGGCGTGTTCCGTTACAACGTGGCGGGGGTGCGGAACATCGACCGGGCGGTCCGCGGCACGACGTTGGAGGGCGACGTGCGGTTCTCCGGCGAGGAACGCTTCCATATGGGGGTTGGCGGGGCGTTCGAGCTGGGAGTCGTCCCGTTGCCGGGCGGCCAGGCGTTGGGCACGGCGACGCGGGGGACGGTGCGTCTGGCGAGCCGCGGTGCGAGCGTAACGCTGAACACGACGACGCGAGTGGCCCAGGCGACGGGTCAGACGGCCTCGACGTTCCGCCAGGGCTTCCGAGCGGGCGTGCAGCAGTTCGACAGCTTGGCGGTGACCCCGCGGGGCGTTGTGGTGGGTTCCAACGGCGGCCGCGCCATCCAGCCCGCCGCCGAACGCCTCGGTGCCGGCATCGCGGGAGGGGCGAGAGCGACCGTTGAATACTTGCCGAAGAACCTTCGCTCAAAGTTGCGCAAAATCGAAGCTTTCACAAGTCAAGGTGGCTTAACGCAAGTGACTGGTCGAGTATCATCAGCGGAAGCACGCACGCTTGCCGAGCGGTTTGTTGGCCGTGGTTTCACCGAAACTTTGGATCCAAAATTTACATATATCCTGCGCTCTAGAGATGGACTGAGACAAGTTCGAGGGCCAAGCATCAAGCCAACTGATCAAGGAAGAAATATCCATCCAATTAGCTTGCAGCCATACTCAAATACAGGCGTCCAAGTTAAATTTCAGTCGAGAAGCATTCCGTCAGGAAACTTTAAATCCAATGTACACCTTGATGTGGGATGAACAGTGAATCCGATGAAACTGGAAATAATCCATTACTATTCTGGCG
>JBCDCH010000071.1 GCA_039182125.1 Planctomycetota bacterium | reverse complement strand
TATCCAACACGACGCTCACGCAAAACACATATTCGCCTGCACGCCGGAACAAACCGTCGTACGACGGTTTGTTCCGGCGTGCAGGCGAATATGTGTTTTGCGTGAGCGTCGTGTTGGATATGAAGGGCCGCGTTACGTTGCTAAGGCCGAGAGTCCAGCGCGGCCCTCGACACGCCCACACGCCCCAGGGAGGCCCGCCGTGTCTGACATTTCCGTCCTGCTGGTGGAAGACGAACGCGATTTGCTGGAACTACTGCGCTACAACCTCGACCGGGAGGGGTACAGCGTGGAGACAGCCGAAACCGGCGAAGAAGCGCTAAAAAAACTCCGCGATCGGGTGCCGGACTTGATCTTGCTGGACCTGATGCTGCCGGCGATGGACGGGCTTGAGGTTTGCCGGACGCTTCGTAGTCGAGAGGCGACCGAGAACGTGCCGGTGATCATGCTCACGGCCAAAGGTGAGGAATCCGACATCGTCCGTGGCCTGGAGATGGGGGCCGACGACTACGTGACCAAGCCGTTTTCGCCGCGGGTTTTGCTAGCGCGGATCACGGCGGTGTTGCGTCGTGCGGAATCGCTAGAAGAAGGCCCGCCGCGCCGCGTTCATGAGGCCGGTCGGGTCAAGATCGACCTAGACCGACACGAGGCGAGCGCAGACGGGCAAACGGTCGATTTGACTGCTACCGAGTTCAAGCTTCTGACGCTGTTGGTCAGCAAACCCGGTCGTGTGTTCACTCGGCAACAGATCATCGAGTCGATCCACGAGGGGTTCGCGGCGGTGACGGATCGCAGCGTGGATGTGCAGGTGGTTGCGCTGCGTCGCAAGCTGGGGCCGGTGGGCAAGAGCATCGAAACCATCCGGGGCGTGGGGTACCGATTCCGCGAGTCGTCGCGAGGGTAAGCTGCAAGACAAGATCCGGGGCTTTTGGCGTTCGAGCTACGAAGTCGGGTTGCACGATGAAATGGTTCTTGGGCATCCTGCTGATTCTCGCCCTGGTGGTGGTCGGCATCCTGACCGTGGCCCACCGAAGACAGGTGCGCGTGCTGCGAACGCTGCGGCGGAGCGACCAAGAATTGACCGGCCAACTGCGGCAGCGTCTCGCCTCCGAAACCGCGCGGCGTAACGAATTGGAGGCGCTGCTGGGTTCGATGACCGAAGGCGTCCTCGCCGTAGACTTGAACGGTCGTCTGATCAACCTCAATCGTGCGGGAGCGGATCTGCTTCGGGTCTCGCGCGACCGGGTCATCGGCCAAGAGCTGGCGCACGTCGTACGCAATTCGCACATCACCGAGTTGCTACGGGTCACGCTCGACGAGCAGGCTCCACAGCAGGACGAATTCGAGCTGTCGCTGGCCGGCGATACCCTTGAACACCCGCGGGCCATCGAAGCGCAGACCGCCACGCTCCTCGGTGCCGAGGAGCAGACCATCGGCGCGTTGGTGGTGCTGCACGACGTGACTCAGTTGCGTCGTCTGGAGGCCGTCCGCAGTGAGTTCGTCGCGAACGTTTCCCACGAAGTGAAGACGCCGGTCGCCGCGATCAAGGCCGCCGTCGAGACGTTGCTAGATGATGCGGACGGGCGGATGCCGCCAACCGACCGCGAGAACTTCCAGCGCATGATCGCCCGCCAGGCCGACCGGCTGGGCGCGATCGTCGAAGACCTGCTTGCCCTCGCACGGATCGAGCAGGAGCCCGAGCACGCGACGCACCAAATGGCCGCCGACTGGGTCGCGCCGGTGCTGAGCGCCGCGATTGAGACATGCTCACCGAAAGCACAAGAGAAATCGATCGCGGTACACCTGCGCTGCCCGGCCAATCTGCTCGCGTTCATGCAGCCCAACCTGGTCGAGCAGGCCGTCGTCAACCTGATCGACAACGCAGTGAAATACAGCGAGCCCGGCACCGCCGTCGAAATCTCGGCCGATACGAAGGACGGTTATGCCGTGATCGCCGTTTCGGACCAAGGCCGCGGCATCGAGAGCCAGCACCTCGCACGGGTGTTCGAGCGGTTCTACCGGACCGACCGGTCACGCAGCCGGGCGATGGGCGGGACCGGGCTGGGGCTGTCTATCGTGAAGCACATCGCCGCCGCGCACGGCGGCCGTGTCGGGGTCGAAAGCCAGCCCGGTGAGGGCTCGACCTTCCGCCTGTATCTTCGGGGGGTTACGGGCGACGTGGCGCCGCCCACCGAAGCGCCCGCGATGCCACCGGCCGCCTGAGTATGTTGTCTCTTTCCTCCGGGCCATCCGCCGCCCTCTTCGGAGCTGCACGTGTCCATCTTCCTCGAACGCCAGATCGACCGTCTCAAAAAACAGGTGCTCGCACTGGGCATGCTATGCGAAGAGAGCGTGCGCGACGCCGTGACCGCGGTGCTCAAGCGGGACGTCGACCTCGCCGAACGTGTCATCGAACGAGACAAACAGATCGATCTCGCCGAGGTGGACCTGGAAGAAGAATGCCTCCACACCCTCGCGTTGAATCAGCCGGTCGCGTTCGATCTGCGTTACGTGGTCGCGGTGCTCAAAATCAATAATGACCTGGAGCGGATCGGCGATCATTCCAAAAACATCGCCGAACAGGCCATCGCTCTCGCGGAGGAAGCCGAGCTCGATCAGATGCCGTACGACCTCCGGACCATGAGCCAGCACGTAAACGAGATGCTGCGCGACGCGTTGGACGCGTTGGTCACGCTCGACACCGATAAGGCCCGCGGCGTCCGGAAGCAGGACGACCAGGTGGACCGCATCAACGCGAACATGTACGACGCCGTGATCGCCGCGATGCGCCGCGACCCGCACCGGATGGAGCAGCTCGTCCACTTCATGAGCATCTCCAAGCAGCTCGAACGCATCGCGGACCACGCCTGCAACATCGCCAAGGACGTGCTTTACATGGCCGAGGGCGAGATCCTTCGGCACATGCGGCTGCGTGGAGCCAAGGCACCAGAAGCTTCTTCCTAAAACGGATGCTTGGCGTCCAACAACGTCGCGTCTTCCCGCAGCACGTCCCGAACGGCTTCGACCAGCGGAGCCCGGGCCGCCGTAGCGGCTTCGAGCGAATCGGGCTTCTTGATCAAAGGGCCGATTGCCCGAACCACCCGCCGACGAACATCCGGAGACCAGTCGAGCGTGGCGTTGGGCTCGAGCACGAGCGTGTCGCGACGCGCGTGGGTCCGCTGCGCGATGTGCCGGTGGTGGAGGCGGGCCCGCCCCAACCACACGAAAGCGAAATTCGGGTTTCGCATCGGCCCGACTCGGGCGAGGTTCCCACCCATCGGCAACCCGAGGACCTTGGTTTCCGGGAGCTTGCCGCCGCCCCACCAGGCTCCCGCGGCCCCCAGCAACGCGCCGCCCGCGGTGAACACGCCGAAGCTCAGGCCCTGCGCCGCAAGGTCCAGGACCACCCCGCCGCCCGCGGCGCTGAGCGCTCCGGCGGCCAGCAGTTGTTTTCGCGATAACCCCAATTGGTTCCACGTCGATTCGGCGAAGAGTTCGCCGAGCAAAGCGTGCATCGCCTCGGGAGACTCGTCCTCGCGTTGCAAGCGCAGGAACCCATAGGCCTCTTCGACGCGGTCGCGGGTATCGTGTTCCAGCTTTTCTAAGCCTTGCCGATACTTGACCTCGAGCGCTTCGCGGATCGACGAAGCGTCTTCATTCGACCCGAGCCGCCGATCTTCACGGAGCCTCAACGCCGTGACCAGCGACGCGGCGATGAGTTCCGCCGCCTCGCCCTCGCGCAGCCGTCGATCGGCCCGCAAGGCGTCGATCCCGGCCCGCACGGTGGGCTGCCAGGCTTCGTCGAGTTGGCCGAATGCTTCGAGCAACTCGACGCGTTTCACCCACGGGGCATCCACCGCGTTGAAAACCCGCACGGTGCCGAAGAACTGACCCAAAGCCGTCCGCCATTGGTCGACGTGGTCCGCCGAACCGATCGGGTTCACCAGCGCCATCCTCGGCCGGCCGGTCCAACGCAGGATCTCCATCTCGGGCTCATACTCCGGGCCGTACGGCGTCGAGCCGTCCACGACGTACAGGACGCCCGTCGTCGCGGCCGAATCGACCAGAGGACGCAGGAGCGCCACCTCGTCGGGGAAACGCTCGGCGTGCTCCGGGGTTTCGACGAAGCGGCGGACCAACGCCGGGTGTTCCGCCGCGTCGGTCTCGTGCTCGCGTAACCAAGCCAACACCGCCCGGGCGCGTTGGAAACCCGGCGTGTCGACCAGGCTGTACAAGAGCCGCCCGTCGATACGCAGCTCGAACGCGTCGGCCCGCGTGGTCGTACCCGGTTCAGGCGCGATGCGGACCGCGTCGTCCTGGGCGAGCGTCGCGACGATGCTCGACTTGCCTTTGTTGGGGTGCCCAACCACGACGAAACGAGGGGGCTCTGGCGAGGAATTTTGTGCGTTCGGGTCGCTCACCGCTCGGCCTCCACTTCGGAGACGTAGACCCGCAACCACGGATCGCTCAACCGACCTAAAGCACGCTGCCAGACCTCGGCCTTGTCGCGGTCCGATCGGCCGCGCACCATCGCGACGACCTCCACCGGTCGTCCGTCTCCCAAACCTCGGCGGAGTTCGGCTAACCAGTCCGTGAATTCCGCCAGCGGCGGCTCCCAAGCCTTGACCGCGATACGGACCACGCTGGCGGCCGGGTCTTCGGCCACGGCATCGAGCGCCCGCCGATCGTCTTCCAGCGACACCTCGCCGCCGATGGCCAGCACGTCTCCCCGCGACACGTCCTCGGGCAGCGGCGCGTCCGCCCAACACAGCCAGCGCGCCGCCTCGGGTTTCGAGGAGACGTCCAACGCCACCACGGGTCGAGCAGGAACGGCCGATGGGATCGTCGCTGCCGCGGCCGTAGCGGGGTCCGACGATTCGACGAACGGCGTGGTCATCCTTGCGTCGATCTCCGATACGGCCGGGTGCAACGCGAACGACTTGGTGACGCCACGCGAACCACGCCACCCCGCCACCGCCGTCAGCAACAACCGAGGCATGAGCCCGTACACCAGCACCAAGGCGAGCAACGGCCGCCACCACGCCTTGAAACGCTCCGGGTCGGCCGCGTACCGATCCGCGAACGGCGTCGCCCGTTCAGCAACCGTGGCTTCCAATATGGCCGCGTCCGGCGCGAGGCTCGGCGCAAACCAGAACGCCGCCGCGAAGCCGTCGGCCAACCGGTCGCTCTCGAGCGGAAGCGTGCTCGCCCAGCCGAACGCCAAATCGCTGGTCGCGAGCAGCACCACGAAGGTCAGGGTGCCCGCCGCCACGAACGCCAGGCCGACGCACTGCCCGACCCACCACGCGTGGACCACCAGCGCCCGGCGAAGCACCTTGGCGTGGGTGCGCACCACCGCCTCGGCCGTGGTGCCCGCCGCCGCCCACGTCCGCTTCGCGAGCTTGCCCCAGATCCACGCCCAAAGCGTCGCGCCGGGCGTCCAGCCCGGCCGGGGCCAACCGATCAGCATGCCCAACCCGGAAACCAGCGCGGTCACCAACGGCAGCAAGACGAACACCAGCAGCACCCACAGCACGTTGATCGGCCGGCTGCCGTCGTAACGAAACAGCACCCCCGCCGCGGCCACACCCAACAGCGCGGCCAGCACCACCGCCGACCAGAACGACCACGCGGTCGCCGACGCCAGCCGGGCACGCAGGGTGCCGCGTTCGTCCTCGCCCAACCAACGTTCCACACGCTGCGTCGCCGTCGCGACCTTCGGGTTCCAGGGGCCGGTGGATGGCTGCCTCTGCCAAGCCAGGAAGCGGTCACGATCACGCCGATGGAGGCTCCGTCGGGTGGCCGCGGCGTCCCGTTGCCCGATGACGCTCAACGCAAGCAAATCCGCGAGTTGGGGCCGGCGCGAGAACATTTCGGCATCTTCGGGAAGCCCGGAGCCCGAAGCAAACCCAAACCACTGGCCAAACGGCGATTGATCCGTAGAATTGTTCTAGGAGAATTTTCATGCACCTAAAATTGATGCCCCACCGGCTCGCCGAAATCGTCGCCATCGGCGTCCTGGCCCTGGCCGCTTCCGCCCAGGCCAGCCTCACCCTCAACGGCGATTTCGACCACGGATCTCTCCAGAGCTACACGGTTTCCGGCACGACCACGCCGCGCGTGAACTTGGTCGGCCGAGACAACTTCTACGGCGGCAATCAGTGGCGTTGGATGAACTTCAAAGCCACCGGTGCCCTGGGGATCACGCCACAATTCGTCGTGGATCAGCCGTTCGCCGGCGGCCTCAACCGTCTCGAAAGCCACCCGATGGTCTACTCGTATGACGGCGAAAACTGGGAATTCTTCGACAAAAGCGGTCTGAACCGCGTCCGTGGCGGGGCCAATGAGGTCTTCAGCTTCTCGAACAATACGCCCTTCACCCAAGACGAAGTCCAGGTCGCCTACGCATTCCCGTATAGCTACGGCGACTCCGTGGCCCACACCCTTGAAGTTCTCGACAGCCCCTGGGCCCAGCCAACCGCCAGCGCGGTTCCCGGCCGAGCCGGCGTGAACGGCGTCATCGGGCAATCCCCCGGCGGCACCGACGATCTGGGCCGAACCATCGATCCACAGAACATCTATGCCTACCGCATTACCAATCCTCAGACCGACTCGGCCACAGAGCCCAAACGAAAAGTCGTGATCACCACCGGCATGCACGCCGGTGAAGTCCTCGGCACGCACACCTTCGCGGGCCTGGTTGATTGGCTGATCTCCGACGACCCGCGGGCGGCGAACCTGCGCGACGTCGCCGAGTTCTTCGCGTATCCCACGATGAACCCCGACGGACGCTTGGCGGGCAACAGCCGCGCAACCGTGCAGAACCCCGATCGCGATCCCAACGGCTTCTGGAACCCGAGCCTCTGGGGCCCTCACCAGGACATCGCCGTCAATGGCCAGGCCATGATTGACGACGTCGCCTCGACGCCCGGCACGGTCGATGCCTTCATCGACTTCCACTCCACCATCCCGTTCGACGCCGACGACTTCGGGTTCATCGAGTTCGAGCAGGGCGACAACCAGGCCGACTGGTGGGTGCGTCTACGCGAGTTGCAGCCCAACGTTCAGGAGATCGACTCGACGAGTACCACCTGGACCAGCGCGAACTTCGCCGAAGCCTTCCTCACCGCTCAGGTCGACGTCACGTTCGAAACCATGTTCGGCTTCGAGCGAGACCTCGACTACTACCGACAACTCGGCGAAAACTTCGGTGTCGCGTTCTACGAAAACTGGGCCGAGCCGATCCCCGAGCCCGCGTTTCTGCTGGGGCTGGCGGGGATCGGCTCGGCCGTGCTTCTACGTCGGCGGGTGGCTTGAAGCCGAAGTGTTACTGCGTGTTCAGCGACCAATCGTAATGCAGCCAGTCGATGCTGGGTGAATCGCCGGCGCTCAAGCCGTCCACGTATGGCGCCACGTTGGCCACGATCGCGGGGTGGCCTTCGCCGAAGTCGCTGCCGTACCAGTTGTAGAGCGGCGTCACCTTGAGCAGGTTCGAACCCGCGTTGAATTGCAGCCACTTCGGCGAGGTATGCACGATCCGAGATTGGTCGGAGAGCTGTGCGTCGAGCCCATCACCGGTGTACGCCTCGGGTCGTAGCGGCGGGCAGCTGATCGCCGCACACACCACCGCCCAGTGGATACGCGGCTCGTCGAACTGCTTCCGGATGATCTGGTGCTCGAGACCGTCGAGGCTCACGATTTGGCCGGCAAGGTTCCAGCGGGCGTGCTTCCAGCGCTTGTCCTCGGGGATCTCCATGATCGACGAGATGCCCGGGTAGTCCGCGATCAGCCGCAGCGTGAAGGCGTTATAGGCGTTGATCAGCGTGGCCAGTCGCTCCGCGTCGGGCATCGCTTGCAGATCGGCCGTCGCGAGGAAGGCGACATATGCGTCGAGCCGATCGGGTGCCGACCGCAACGCGTCGTAATCCACGAGGCCCGCGGGCGTCACGTGTTCGCGGAGCAAGGCGTCGTAATCGGCGAGCACCGAAGCATGATCGGCCGAAAGCGGGATCGCAGCGGCGGTCGCGTCGGATTGAAGCGTGATCTTGCCCGCTTCGGGTGTACGGGTCGACTCGGACGTACTCGCGATCGGAGGCGCGGCACCCGGGGCGGTTTCGGCTTCGTAATCCGCTAAGGCGAGCGGCAGAATCAAGGCCGTCGCGCCGCCCGCTACCAGCAATCCCCAAGCGATCCGATTTCGGTTTCCACGCGCGTTCATCGATTTGCTCCATTTTGTATGAGAAGACTAAACCACGTTTTCGGAACGGACGCGGCTGGCGTTTTGTTCCCAAGGCCCTGAAGCGTAGGGCGAATGACCCCGGCAAAAAATTTATTGAGCGAAGCAAGATTGTTTCCACGTCACGTCCGGCCAGGGCTAGAATCCGAAACGTGGCGATCGACCGGCCCCGATCCGGCGAAGCCGCGACCAACCCTTTCATCCTTTCCCCCCCACTCGTTCCGGAAGCGCACGTTCCATGAACACCTATCACGACACCGTCCAATCTGTATACGCCGAGGCCGCCGCCGCCCCGGCGGACAATCTCTGCTGCGTTCCGATGGCTCCGCGGTTCCTGCCGGGTTTGCACATCCCCAAGGTGATGCACGAGATGAACTACGGCTGCGGCAGCACCGTGCATCTCCAGGACATGGTCCCCGACCAGACCTGCCTGTACGTAGGTGTCGGCGGTGGCCTCGAAGCACTCGAGCTGGCCTACTTCTCCCGCAAGCCCGGCGGCGTCATCGCGGTCGACCCCGTGGCGGAGATGCGGGAAGCGGCGACCCAGAACCTCGAACTCGCCGCCGAAACCAACGAATGGTTCGACCCCTCGTTCGTCAAGATCGTCGACGGCGATGCGTTGCACCTTCCCGTCAACGATGATTCCATCGACTTCGCCGCCCAGAACTGCCTGTTCAATATCTTCAAAACCGGCGGCGACCTCGAACGCGCGCTCTCCGAGATGTACCGGGTGCTCAAGCCGTTCGGCCGGCTGGTCATGTCCGACCCGATCACCCCCCGGCCGATGCCCGAGCACTTGATCGACAACGAAATTCTCCGGGCTCAATGCCTCTCGGGCTGCCTCAGCTTCGAAGACTATCTCAAGACCATCACCGACGCGGGCTTCGGCTCGGGCGAGGTCCGTATGCGTCGCCCATACCGCAGCCTCGACGCCGCCAGCTACGACCTGGACGAAGACCTGCTGCTCGAAACCATCGAGGTGGCCGCGTTCAAAAGCCCGATGCCCGACGACGGCCCTTGCATCTTCACCGGCAAGTACGCCTTGTACACCGGCCCCGAAGGGAGCTTCGACGACGGCAAGGGACACGTCCTGCCCAAAAACATGCCGCTGGCCGTTTGCGACAAGACGGGGGCCGCGCTCGCCGCGCTCGGTCGTGACGACATCTACGTTACGGAGAGCACGTTCCACTACCAGGGCGGCGGGTGCTGCTGAGCCGCCGCCCCCAGCAGAAGACCTCACCGCTCGCCCGAGTTGTTCTCACATGACCACCTTCACCTTGCCTATCGCCGAGGCCGACGCTTTTCACCGGCGGGTCGGCCCCGAGCTGCGCGCAGCCGACGCGATCCGTTCGCTGCAGATCAACATCGGTTTACGCTGCAACCTCGCCTGCGGGCACTGCCACGTCGACTCCTCGCCGGCCCGCCGCGGCGAGAAAGACAACATGCCCGACGACGTCGCGGACAAGATCATCGATTGGGTCTTGAGGCACGACGGCGTCCGCACCATCGACATCACCGGCGGCTCCCCCGAGATGAGCCCGCACTTCCAACGGATGGTCCGAGCCTTCACCGGCGACGGCCGGACCGTCATGGATCGCTGCAACCCCACCATTATCACTCACGTCGACCGCGACGGCACGGCCTACGACTGGATCCCCGCGTTCCTCGCCGACCACCGCGTCGAGGTGACGTGCTCCTTGCCGTGCTACCTGCAGGACAACGTCGACGCCCAACGCGGGGACGGTAGCTACGACGCCTCCATCGAAGGCCTCCGACGACTGAACGCCGTCGGTTACGGCGAGGACCCAAACCTGACGCTTAATCTCGTTTACAACCCCGTCGGCCCGTCGCTGCCCCCGCCGCAGGCGTCGCTCGAAGACGACTACCGGCGTGAGCTCGACGCACGCTTCGGGCTCAAATTCACGTCGCTATTCACGATCACCAACATGCCCATCGCCCGCTGGCGTCGCGACCTGGAACGCCAGGGCCAACTCGAGCCCTATCTCCAGAAACTCGTCGACGCCTACAACCCCGAGACGATCCCGGACCTCATGTGCCGCCACCAGATCCACGCGGACCATCACGGCCGGCTCTCAGACTGCGACTTCAACTTTGCCGTCCAGCTCCCCGCCGAGCTACCACACGAAGAAGACGCCGCTCCACGGCTCTGGGACTTCACGCCGGAAGAACTCGCCCAGCGACGCATCGCCACCGCCGACCACTGCTACGGCTGCACCGCGGGAGCCGGCTCGTCTTGCGGCGGGGCGCTCGCCTGAGCGTCAGACGGCATCGACGCCGTTGATCCGCCCGAACGCCGCCAGCAGCTTCAGGTTCTGCAGCGTCAGGTGCCCGGACCACTCACGCTCGGCGGTAGACCATACATCCTCGTACCGCCCCCACCGCCACATCGGGCGCCACGAACCGTCTGCCCGCTGCTGTTCGATCACGAAATCCAGATTCGCCTCGAGAGAATCGCCGAACGCCCCGGCCATCGCGGTTCCCGGACGGCGAGCAAACCAAACCGGCTGCGCCGAATACTCCGACCACTGGGTGGGATCAAGACGCGCGGTCTTCGTCGCGATGGCGACCAGTTGGCGTTCTACCGTTGCCGGCAGTTGCCCGCGAAACCATTCCGAAAAACGCAACGCACACAACAGCTCGTGCGCTTCCATCGTTTCAGCTTCTTCGATCCAACGGATCGACTCGTCCGCCCGTGCGTTCAGAAAAACCTTGTCTACCAATGCGCCGTAGAAACTCAGGCAGCCGATCGCCTCGATGTTGGGATTGCCCCAGCCCTCAGCGTTCGGCGCGTACACGATCGGCGGAACGTCTTCCCACCACCGAGCCCGCGGATGCTCGGCGACTGCCGGTGCCGTCGGCCGCCACGACCGCGCCCCTTCGTCGTAAGTGCGCAACAGGTAAGCCACGCCCCGCCGCACGACCTCGTGGGTGGGTTGCACGTCGGCATCGATCAGGAACTGAAACGCCACCGTCGTTGCGGTCGCGGTCGAGTCGGGTAGCCGGAAGTCGGGCTCGATCGCGTGCCCGAACCCGCCATCTTCGTTCTGGTACTCCGCGAGCGCGTCGGCAACGACGCCGGGCTCACCCCCGCCAAAGAAAACATCGAACGCTTCGCGATCGATCCGCCGCGCATGGCCCCGGATATAGCCCGACGCACGTTCGAACGCCGAATGGTCAAGCTGTCGCATCGCATAACGATACCGCTCGCTCACGACAACCATCAAGCAATCACGGAAGCCAGGGGCGCCGGACAACCTTCCGCGTCACGCTCGAGACGCCCACGCTCAACCGGGTCCAGCCGGTCGAGTATGCCGAGATGTTCGTAAGTCTCAAGGATCGAACGAGCCTCGATCCCGCGGTACGCGACGTTCACGTCAACGATGGCCTTGCCCAGCACGCGCTCCAGGTCGGCCTGCGCGTAGGCGCGTCGATCTTTCGCGGTCGACGCCGTCCCGTATTGATTGAGATTCGACGCAAAAATACCCGCCGCGCTGAAGGGCAGGAAGTCCTCGTAGCGCAAGCCGTCCACCGCCACCAGCCCCGCGTTTCGGAGCTCACGCAAATCGGTGCCGTGGACGTCCGTGGCCTTCCCCGCCGCGGTCGCCCGGTACCGGCCGTAGACCAGGCCGGCGTCAAGTAAAGCTTGCAGCGCTTTCGGGAACTCGGCAAACGCCTCGGCCTGCATCGCGAGGTACGCGGGGTGGTCCCGTTTGGCGAGCCCTGGGTCTTCCGCACGCTTCACCTCGAACGCCTGGAGACACGCGTCGTACTTGGCCCGCCCGTCCGGCGTCGTGGCGTAGAACCGCTGCTCGATTTCGCCGAAACGCGCGGTGTGCACCGCCCCCGTCGTCACGCCGTCCTGGCCGATGAAGGCCACGTCTTCCGTGAGCGCTTTGTACGCGTCCTGCCGCAACAGCACCGGCGTCGCTACGTCCGGCCCCTCCGTGAAATCCTTGAACCCGTTGTGCGTGTACCCGGTCAAATCAAACTCGGCATCCGACAGCCGCACGACCAACGCGTCCAGCACGTTCGCCACCGCGGGCGCATCAAGCGGCGCGGCGTCTAAGGCCGCCAGGTCTTCGCGATCCATGTGCTTAAAATGCAAAATCAAATAGTCGTGCCCTGTGTCGTCCACAAGCCGCGACAACGCCGCCGTGGCCCGTGCTCGGAACTCGTCTTCGGCCATCTCGCCCATCAAAAACTTCATGGCCGACGTGTAGACGTCCATACAAAACGTGTTCGGCGTCAGATGGTTCAGGTGATGCGAATCGAAGCAGGCGATGTCCGCGGCGATTTTAAAACCGCCCTCGCAGAGGTCGGCGTACAGCGCATGACCCCGAGCTTTGCCTTGCCACTTGAAGATGCGCGTCGTCGCCTGTTCGATCAACAACGCGGCGTCGGCTTCCTCTAGCCCGCCCTGCGCCTCGGACTTTTCGATCAACGCCCGCGCCTGGTCGCCAAACACGTCGCGGCCCGCCAGCGCCGCCTCGATGCGTTCTTTTGTCGCGTCGTCGAAGTAGTCGCTCACCAACAGCGACGTGAACACGCGGTGCTCGGGATTGATGACCGAGCGAAACGCCGTGGCGATCACCGGCTGGCTCTTGCCGCCCAACGCAGTCATGTCGTAGAAACCGTGCGGCTCCATCGCGAAGCACGCGAAGAACCTGCCGATCCATCGGTACTCGTCCGGCCGGCCGATGCGGATCGCGC
The DNA here is from genome assembly GCA_039182125.1 of Planctomycetota bacterium. Taxonomy (NCBI): domain Bacteria; kingdom Pseudomonadati; phylum Planctomycetota; species Planctomycetota bacterium. The sequence continues at coordinate 7,182 of JBCDCH010000071.1, read as the reverse complement.
CATGACGCTCGCCGCTGGTCGCCTCGAGGTCGGCGTCGCTCAACGACAACCCCGGATACTTCTTCGCGAGCAAATCGCACACCGCCCGGTTACACGCGAGGTTGACCGCCAGCGCTTTGTCGTACAGCGGCACCTCCGCTCCGAACATCGCCGACAACTCGGCGAACAAGCGGTGTTGTAAGGCGATCCGATCGGTCAAGACAGTCGACATGCCAGGCTCCTCTTCGGCGGTCCGCCGGAACACCCGCGGGAAACAATTCTTTCAGAATTTTACACCGCCCCCCGCCGACGCGTTAATCCAACGCATAACGCCGTTTCCAGCCATCGGGGATCGGCAAACGCAGGCCGTAGAGGTAGCGGATCAGCTGTCCTTGGTGCGCCGCCTCATGCTCGAGAAGGCTGACCACCAGGTCCTGACGCGTCGCGTCGAACTCCGCCAGCCCGGACACCGCTTCACGCGCCGCTTCCTCCGACCGCGTCAGTGCCTCCCGCACCCGCTCCGGATGCCCAGGCTCGGCCAATGAACACGAAAAGCCGGACCAACGGCCCGCCGCGATCGATTTCACGTAACTCTCACGCGCCCCGACGACGCACCAGAGCTGGGCGCCGATCGTGTTGGACGGCAGCCCCGGCAGCTTGCTGCCCAAAGCGTCCCGATCGCACCTCTCAGGCAATTCGCGATAGAGCCCGACCGAACGATCCAATCGCTCGACCATGCGATCCGCAAGCGACATGGCTTCTCCTTTTCGCTTCGACGAGTGTGGAATCAAAATCTAGCCGCCCACGACCCACACCACCAAGATCACGACCACCAACCCGGCGGCCGCCCAGCCCAACCACTTCACCGGCTGCGGCTCCTCCATCGGCTCGTCGTCCAAGGCCGGCAGGTCCAGCCCGTCGTAGATCGTGTCCTCCGACCAGCCCGTCTGCTCGTCCGACCCGCAAGCCGGACAGGCCGCCGCGTTCGCAGGCACCTCTTCGCCGCAATGGGGACAGTCGAAGGCCCGGTTGCTTGGTTGAGGCATCTCCGCAGCCTACCGGCGGCCGGGGGGGCGACGCCAAGCCTCATGGCGCACGGTGTTCACGCCATGGCCTCCCAATCACCGGCCAGCATGGCTTCCCGGCTAGCCAGCACCAATCCGGCTCGCCAACCGTCGCTGCGCTCGGGCAGTGGGAGTTGGGCCACGCCGATCAAGCGGCGCATCACCTCCATCGCGGCGAACCGACCGACCCACGCGCGATCCAGGTCCGGATGCGATCCGTACAAGCCGAGAAACTCGCGCGCCGCGTCCGCTCGGCAGGCCAAGATCAGGTGCGCTACCGCGACGCCCACGTCGAACGAACGCGGCCCCTCGAACGCGAACTCCGGATCGATCACCCGGGTCTGCCCGCTCGCGTCCAGCCAACTGCCGGGAAAGAAATCTCCGTGCAGGAGTACGGCCGAAGGTTCCCTCGATCCGTCTCGGGCATACTCCGCCGCCGTCTCGACCAGCCGCGTGCGGTAATCGACATCTTGACGTAATTCGGCCGCGGCCTTCTTGAGCCCGGGCTCGATCGCTTCCAGATCCAAACCGTTGCCTTCCGCCATCGGCACTTCGCAGAAGTGCTCACGGTTCAAGGCGCGCATCGCGGCGTTGACCATCGGCTCCCCCCAACCGGCGACGCCTTCCTCACGTCGCAGCGGCGAAGCTTTGAGCGCCTGAGCCGCCGTGTCCGCCCGCCCCACAGAAGCGTCGTGCAGACCACGCAGATAGCCCGCCAAGTCGGCGATCGCCCGCCCCGGCAACCGGCCCCGAGCGTAGACGGTCGATAGATCCGCCGCGTTACCCAAGTCTTCCAGCAGCAGGGTGTAGCTCGCCGCGTCCCCGCCCAGGAGTTTGGGCATCATCCGCGCTGCCGCACAGCCCCCCGGCCCGAGCTTGGGCAGCAGTTCGTAAAAACGCCGCTCAACCGAGATGCGATCCACCGGGGCTTCGATCGATGGATACTTCGCCACCCACGGTCTCGATTGCTTCAAGATCACTCGGCGTCTCTGGCCCGCCGCATCCTCCAACGTGACCCGTAGCGTCACGTTCATGTTGCCCTCGCCGGCCGAGCGAACCCGTGACACCGACTCCTCGCGCTGACACCAGCCGTGACGCCGCAGCAAAGCCTCGATCTCGGTGAGCGAATCGCTCGTCAACCAACAGACGCCGTCTTGTAACGCACTCAAAATGGAAACTCCCGAGTCGCCGCAAGGTTCCAGGCCATCCAGACGATGGAGCAAGTCCGCATCGATACAACTCATCCTTTGCATGTCCTGAATCTCAAAACCGGGCCAAGCCCCAAACTCAATTAATACTCGCCCGGCCGAAGCAATGAAAATCGCGGCGACCCGAAATGCCGTTGATCGATCGCCCGCTCGCCCAGGCGGGCCATGTATTCCGTAACGTTCCGATACTTCTGGGGCGCGGCATGCCCGTCGAGATACGCGTACTGCGAGAGGTAGTCGCCGCTCTCGCCCAGGTACACGTACGCCGTCGCGGTGCCGTGGTAGCGGCCGTCACGATCCAAAAAAACCACGGCTTCCGAAGCCGACCGCACCTGATCGACGGGCAGATCAGCCGTATTCCGCGTGGACCAGACCTCGAGGAATTGCGGCGGACCGGCGGGCTGATCGATCCAGTGAAAGGTTTGCATGAAAAAGTAGTGCGGTACGAACACGTCGTCGGTCGCCGTCCCGTCGAACGGGTTGTCTCCGCTGATCGTAAAATCGTTGCCCTCGCCGGTTGCAAAATCGACCCCCGACGGGCACCGCCACACACCTAACGGGTCGCCGTCGTAATACGGCTCCAGCGCCGCGCCGATGCTCGGAACAACCCGGGGGGTCACGAACGACCCGAACGGCGGCAGCGGCGTGCCGACCGGAAAGCCGCCGATGCCCCGCGGCGAAAAGTTCGGCGTCGTCGGCTCGTTGTCGAACGTCGCCAGCGGCGTCCGTCCATCGAAATCCACAACGTATGCCGTCGTCGCCACGCCGAGTTGCCGTAGGTTGCTGAGGCAAACGGACGCTTGCGCTGTGCGTCGCGCTCCGCCCAAAGCCGGCAACAGAATACCCACCAACAGCGCGATAATCGAAATCACCACCAGCAGCTCAATCAGCGTAAACGCCCCGCTCGAGCGCGTTACCCAGATGTCTGCGCGTACCGGTTGCTTCGGACCTTGTGGCATACCGAACTCCCGTGCGATGGAGTTGCTTACAAACTTTTCCGCGATCAGCATAGGGCGTAGGACCGGCTTTAGGCACGGCCTTGACGCATTTTCGGGGGATGCCCCACCTTCCCCGCTCCGCCCTTCGAGGCGGTCACGTTACCCCGATTACAAGCTAGGCCCAAAATCTTCTGCTTCTAGTTCGATCCGCCGGATGCAGAAATTCCCCTTCGCGACGTCCGCCACCGCGGTACGGATCGCCGTTTCCAGGTCGGGCGCCTCCCGATCGAAATCCAACGCCACCTCGCCGCAGCCCGACCGACAGGTCGCGTCGTCCGCCCCGGCGACCACGACCGCGTCGGCCAACTCCTCCGTCGCTTCGACGCAGTCGTGCAGCACAATCGTGAATCCGTAAGTCGGCATCGTGTCACCCTCTGTCTTGTGGTTCAGGTGAATGCTCGCACGCATCGAGCGCCTTCGTGATCCGTCGCGCGTGGTGCTGCTGCGACTTGGGCGAACCCAGCACCATGATCCGATGCCCATCGCGATCCCGCTTCGGACACAACAGCGTCCCGTACAGATGCGCTCGCCCCCCGGCTTTGATGAACCGCCACCCCTTCCGCTCGCCGTACTCGATGGCCTGCCGTATGTGCGGGTTGGGGTGCGCCATCGCGGCGACATCGTATCTCACCCGCCATGATCAAAAAAATGACCAACCGACGTCTTGGAGGGGGCTTTAACCTCGTGAACCCTAAACCTCTCGTTCAGAAGAGCTTGGCTTATCGCCTTTACATATGTAACGGCGGATCGACACGACTTCGAAGATGTAACAGCCAAAAAACGTACCGCCAATGGTCGGCAGCGACCGCCATGCCTAGGGTTGATCAAGCCGTTAAATACTTACCTTGAAACCGCGCGAGGCACATATGTCACCCCTCCCCGCCGCCGTAACCTTCGCCGTAGTTTTTTTGTGCGTCTTGACCCTGAATTGGTTTGCCGCACTCAGCCCCGCGAGTGCAGATCAACCCGAAGCCTCTGCGCCATCGATCACCGATCCGTCCCGCGTCCGATACGACCGCGAAGCCGTCGACGGCGTCGACATCTTCTTTCGCGAAGCCGGGCAACCTCGGCCCGGTCAACCCACCGTCGTGCTGCTGCACGGCTTCCCGACCTCGTCGCACATGTATCGCGAAGTCCTCGCCGCGTTGGGCGACGAGTTCCACTTGATCGCCCCCGATTATCCAGGCTTCGGCAACTCCGGCTTCCCCCCCGCCGACCAGTACACCTACACGTTCGACAACCTCGCCAAGACGATGGACAAGTTCCTCGAGCAGCGCGGCCTCGATGACTACGTCTTGATGATCCAAGACTACGGCGCTCCGATCGGCTACCGCATCGCCACCGCTCACCCCGACCGTGTCGCCGGCCTGATCGTGATGAACGGCAACGCCTACGAAGAAGGCATCGGGGAGCCCGGCTGGGGACCCGTCCTCAAGTATTGGGACACCCGTACCCCGGAACTCGAACAGACGATCATCGACAACGTCTTTAGCCTCGAAGGACTCGAGTGGCAGTACACCCACGGCACCCGTAACCCCGAAGCGATTCTGCCCGACAACTGGGTACTCGACCACTACAACCTCTCCCGCCCCGGCCAACACCCCATCCAACTCGGCCTGTTTTACGACTACCAGAACAACCTCAAGCTCTACCCGACTTGGCAGCAATACCTCCGGGATTATCAGCCACCGATGCTGCTCGTCTGGGGAAGGAACGACGCCTTCTTTCCTGAGCCCGGTGCCCAAGCGTATAAGCGCGACGTCAAGAACATCGACTTCCACCTGCTCGACACCGGCCACTTTGCGCTCGAAGAAGACGCCCCGTTCATCATCGCAAGGATGCGTGAATTCTTAACCGGCGGCCTGGAATAAACCGCCCTAGCTCGAACCCTGACCCCAAAGCACAAGAACTGCTCGAAGGCGTCAAGAAAACGCTTGCAGGCACAGCCCCAATCTCTTCACCAGGATGGCTCACTCCTCGGTACCCCTGGGCGTTTACTTCGCCGAAACTGTCACGGTCGCCAGCCAAGCCTGGAGTTCATCCGCTTCGCCGGCCTTCGGCCGAATGCCTCCGACGACGACATTAACGACGCAGCCCAGAATCGTTTGCGCTTGACCACCATCGACCCATACGTCTTCTCGAAAAGTTTGCGATGAGATTAAGTTTTGCTCAGCCATCCATTCTTGCGTTCGCCGTATTCTTAGCCGTTGGCCTGCCCCCAGGTGCCGCATCGGCTGGTGACGCCGCTCCAGAACCCATCAATACTGGCAAGACCGGCTTGGCCATCGGCTGTTACGACCCCGTCGCCTACTTCACCGAGCGCGAGCCCATGGAGGGCGACTTCACCGTCAGCTCCACCCATCACGGTGCGCAGTATTGGTTCGTCAGCGAAGAGCACAAGGCCATGTTCGACGCCAACCCCGACCACTACGCCCCGCAATACGGAGGCTACTGCGCCTTCGGTGCAGCCATCGCCAAAAAGTTCAACGGCGACCCGCTGGTTTGGGCGGTCATCGATGACAAGCTATACCTCAACATCAACGAATACGTTGCCGAGAAGCTTAACGACGACCAGGCCGGATTCATCGAAAAGGCCGACGCGAAATGGCCCGAAATCAAAAACGTCCCCGCCGACGAAATCGAGTAGCCCCGCTCTCCCGTGCCAAGCCCGGCCTCTCCCCGAGGCCCGGCTTGTTCGACCGTGGCGATGACTTCGTCGCCGCGCTCTGAAGCCCAAACCCCGAAGCCAGCATGCCCGATTCAAACCCCGCCGAACCTCAACCATTGCCACCGGTAACCCCAACGGCAAGCAATCCGACCACAAACGAGCCCGAGTCATGGACCGACCTGTGCGGCCCGGTCCCGCACTGGGCAGAAGCCCTCGACGGAAGGAAAACGATCAATGGAAAGCGGACGCCTAGCGGCGCAACTCAAGACGACGATTGACGCGACCCAGCCAAACACGTGTCCGTAAAACGCGAACGCTTCGGACGTCTCGAACATTGATAGCCCCACCTAACAGAGCCTCACATCCACGCAAGGATGCTCATCCGCTCTGCGCCCCACATCGCGCTCAATTGTTTCAACGAGCTTGACCGGCGAAGAATCCAACACTAATGTTGGTATCGATAATTCAAATATTTGAATTTTTTCTTTCACGCCTCATTTCTACGACAGCTTCCCGAACACTTCCCGTCAAGCACGGAACATTTTGGCCCCTCGCCGGCTCCTGTCTCCCTGTTTGGGCTTCGCCTCACTGCTCGCTTTCTCGCTTGCGTCTGCTTCACAATTCCGTCCGCTTGCCAATTCACCTGCGTCCTGCGTCCCTTCATTTCTGTTCTTTTGGAGCCCCATCTCATGCTTCGATCTTTCTCTTGCGTAGCCGCGTGCTTGCTCCTGTCGTCCTGGGCCACCGCATCGTTGACCGCCGAAACACTCGACGACTACTACCCCTTCGGCATGAACCGCGATGGCTTCGTTGACAACTCTTCCGGACAGGCCCACTCCATTTGGAAAGTCCGGAAGGTCGGCGGTAGCAACACCGAGTACAACGTGATCTGGGGCCAAGATAAAGAGCGCTTCAAGGTCCGCACCTACAACGGCACCCAATACATCTTCGTCAACTCTTTCGGCGACAACCAAGGAAACTGGTGGGGGGTCCGCGCCGAAACCGTCCAGATCAGATACGGCAACGGCCCATGGCAAACCATCGTCAGCGGCGACATCTACGGCAAGCCCGTCGGCCTCTACAACATCCCCGAGCAGCAATACACGATCCGCGTCTGGGGGTACATCAAGAAGAGCAACGGCACGCGCGGCCGCGATTTTTACTGGGAACACAAATGGTTCCCGCCCGCCTACACCACCAATCACCAATGGGAAGGCTCCGGCACCAGCACCCGCCTGGCCGTTAAAAAACGACAGTGCTGGTGG
>JBCDCH010000070.1 GCA_039182125.1 Planctomycetota bacterium | reverse complement strand
GTTGAGCGTGAGGGGTTTGTATTCAACCTCTTGGTCTTCCGTGCTTTCGTTCTCTGCGCCTCCCTCTTCCGAATCATCCTCGACGACACCATCATTGATGCGGACGATCGCGTCCTTGGTATACAGCGTCGGGAGATAGCCCAAGTCCAACCCCAAATCCAACCCCTCGGCGTCGACCAGGACCGAAGCGTTGAAGGTTGCGTCGTCCTTGACGTAAAACTCGGGCAGACCGCCTTCGGGGAGGATCACCCCAAAGGTCGCGTCCACGTCGGCGGTGGCCTTGATCTGGATACGCTCGGCGCCAGACGCCGCGCTGATCGCGCCGTCTCGGATCAGGCCGAGCCCGTCGGCGACGGCGGCGTCCAGGAAGATGCCCAGCTCCCCTTCTTGCTCGAAGGTGTCGTCCCAATCCAGGCGGAACTCCATCTTCTTGGGCTCGGCGGGGTCGGCGGGGTCGCCGGTCGAGCCGCCGTCGGCGGCAACCTTGACTTCGACCTCGGCGTCGATCCCCAAACGGTCCTTCACGTACCGCGTGACCTCGGCGGCGAGGCCCTCGAACGATTCGGGCGGGTCCGCGAGCAGGTGGGCGCGGAGTTCCGTGAGCTCTTCCGATAGCTTGACGTAGTCGTTGACGCTCTTGTTGATCACCGGCAGCTCGTCCGACAGCAGCTCGGTTTTTTCGAGCTCTTCGAACCATTCGATGGCCCCGTCGAGAACCTGGATGAACTCGTTGAGGGCGATGCCCGCGAAGGCCCGCAGCGCGTCGAAGTCTTGGGTCTTGGTGACACTCAGAGTGGAAAGATCGGTCAGATCGGTCCACTCCACGCGGTAGCCCGGGACCCCGGGGACCGTGCCCAGTTCCGTGTCGGCGAAGCGAATGTCGGACAGGTCCAGCACCGCCCCGGAGTCGAACGTGAGATCGAACGCGGGGGTGTCCTCGGAGCCCACCGCGTCGAGCAGGTCGCTGAGCCGCACGGCTTCGGCCTGGCCGCTGGCGGGGTTGAGGTGCGTGAAGGCGAAGCCCGCGTTGGCCGTGGCCAGCCCGTCCACCACGGTCAGGTCGGTGAAGCCCAGACGGGCGTCGGCGGTGATCGGATCGGCCGACAACGCCACCGAGCCGTTGGCGGAGATCTCGTTGACCGTAATGCGATCGGTGAAGCGCTGCCGGGGGGTGTTGATGGCGGCCAAGTGCAGCTCGGCCGAAGCCGCGTTGGGGACGGGCCCGGCGACTTCTTCGTGCCCGACCAGGCCAATGGGTGCCGCGTCGATGCCCTCGATGCCCTGGACCGGTTCGCCATCGATATAGGTCACGGGTTCGGTACCCGCGCTAAGGACAATGAACGGCTGATCCGCGGCGGGCGACAAGACCAGCTTGCCCTCGGCGTTCGCGGAGGCAAACACCTGGTCCGTGAACCCGGCGGCGTCCAACGCGGCCTGGATCAGGTCGACCAAGCCGGCGCGGTCGGTGACCGGCACCGGGAGGCTCGCCGACGCGGGCACGGCGACTTCCCGGAACGTCTGGCCGTCGGTGCTCAAGAGGAACGACGCGGGTTCGGTGGTCACGCCGTCGGCGGGCAGCGGCGCCCCGCCGACCAGCGTCCGGCCGACCTCCGGCACCAGCACCAGCAGCCCGGCGGCCCAACGCTCGGTTGTGTCGACCAAACGGAGCCGGTCGTCTTCGGTGAGTTCGGCACGAACGAAAGCACCCGCCCCGGCGTCGGCGATCGCCGCGTTGACGTCCGCGATCAGATCGGCCGCGGAGCCGTTCGACGCGTCGGGCGCGACCACGACGTCGAAGTACCGGTGCTCGTCGGCGGTCAGGCCGGCGACCCCGATGCGGAACACCGCGTCGGACGACAACCGGCCGTCGGCCGGCAAGACGTCGACGCTGTCGCCGGGCAGCAAAGCCCCGGTGCCCGCCACGATGCCGGATTGCTCGCCGCGCAGATCGATCGACAGGTCGAAGCGGAAGTCGTACTGCGCGGTCGTCACCAGGTCGGTGCCCGTCTCGAGCAATAGCAGCTCACCCAAGTCCAGGTCGACACGCAGCGGCGTCGTGTCGGTCTGCTCGTCGCCGGCGGTAAACACGAAGTCGACCCGCTGGTTGACCTCGTCGTATTCCATATCCAGCGTGATCGTCCCGCCGAAGTCGTCGGACAACTCGACCTCGTCGATGAGGTTGAGCAGGTCGTCGATGGTTTCGAAACGCGGGTTGCCCGCGTCGTCGCGGAGGCTCGGCAACAGCACGTGGTTGATGATCGCGCCCACCACCGCGTAATCGCTGAGGTTCACGTCGGCGATCACCAGATCGATCCCCAACGCTTCGCCCGCAGAACGCACCATCCACGAGCCGACGCTCTGGAACAGCTCGATCACCCCGTCGGCGGATACCGTGCGGAACTGCTGCAGGCCTTCAAAATCGCCGAAGTATTCAAACGACGGCCGCGGGTCGGTCAGCAGGTTGTCGACGGTCAGCGTCAGGGTCGGCGGGTCGGGCATCGTCCACGTACCGATCTGCAGCAGCACCGGGAGCCGGAACGCGAGCCGCTCTTCGAGGATCGTCAGCGCGGCGGTGTCGATGCCGTCGGTCGGGTCGTTGTCGGGCGTAATCGATGCCCGCAACGCAAGGTCGGCGGTGGCGCCGCCGAGGCCGACGTTGAAAATCCCGACCCGCGCGACAAACGACGCGTCGTCGATCCCCGCGCTCACGTCCAGTTGAATGGGCCCGTCGATCTGACCGAAAAACTCCGGGAAGCCGGAATCCGTGTCCAGATTCAGGCCGAAGCTCAGCTGGAAGTCCACGGCGGCGTAAGCCGAAGCGGACGCGGTTAAATCCAGGTCCAAGCCGACGCTCTCGAGGTTGTCCGCGAGCAGGTCTTGTTGGATGTCCCATTGCGAAGCACGCTGGAACTGGAAGTCCAGTCCGAACTCGATCCGGGAATCGGACACGAGCGCGTCGGAAGGAGCGAGAAGCCGGATGCCGGTTTCTTCGAGCTCGGCGTTGAGCTGCTCGATTTCCCCGGCAACCCAAGCCGCGATCGTGGTATTGAGATAGTTCAGGACGCCCTGCACGGTCAGGTCGCCGGAAAACTGGTTGGCGTCCAGGTAGTCCTGCAACGGCCCGATCAGGTCGGTATCGATGCGCTCGCGGAGCGAACCCAGAAAGTCGCGTACGGTGACCGGATCAACCTCCGCCTCGTCCACGCCCCGGGATTCCAGGAACTCAACCACCCGGTCCAAGTCGTCGAGCTGCGTCAGGCTGCCCTCGATCGCGTCGGAGAGTTGGCCCAGCCCGCTGCGCAACGCGCCAATCTCGAAGAAATTCAGGGTCCGCGCGTCGGCCGTGTTGGCCAAAGCCGCAGGCGGATCCGAAAACGCGAACGCCGGCTCGACCGTCAACGCACCCGAAGGCGCCGCGTTCTGCACGTCCGGAGCCGACGACGCTTCGATCGTCGACAGGTCGATCGATAGCGTTTGGTCCCCCAAGAGATCCTCTCGGTCGTGGACGCTGGCGCTGAGCAAGAGGCGAGGCTCAAGCGGCATCAAGCCCGGCCGCGGCGCATAGGGATTCGAAACGGAGCGATCGGTCGTGCGCTTGGCCACGAAAACTACCTCCTGCGATAGCCGTTCCGGGGGCGGCGGGCCACAGCGAACCCAATAGACAGATCGCCCGCCCGAGACGGGAATTCCGGAACGAGATGAGAGTCAGAAACCCAAGAAAAACAACAGAAAAACAACCGCAAATTTAGTTGACAACGATCATAATGATGGTCATCGGTGTGTCAAGAAAAAAGAGATAGATTTGTCGAAATCACAACGACGCTCGCGGCTGCCGGACTCCGACTTCGTGCCGACGCGATGGCCGCAAAGGAGAGCAGATCGATCGGTGAGAAGAGAGAACTTCATGCCAACGGACATGGCTCACCATTAAACAGCCGCAGGAACTCCAGGAACTCGATGGTCGGTTCACCAATCGCGACATGGTCCAGTTCCGCGTCCGCCGGGCACCGCCTCGCCAAGACCTGTCTCGGGGCGTGTAAGGGAACACCGGGGAGTCCGTCTTCAGACTAGCCAAGGATTTACTCATGCCTTGATCGATCGAGGCTCTGAACGAACCGGGCGACGGCGATCCGCGTCTCCGTGACCCGAACGGGGGATCACGCAAAAAGCGTCGCCGACGCGCCCAAGGTCACGCGGGTCGGGTGATGTAGTCCACGGGGATCGCGGGGTGGTCCGGCGAGTCGTCGTAGTCGACGCGTAGACGCACCGCGGACAGGTGGTACGAACCCCGATTGAACCGACGCTTGAGATCGGGGATCGCCGACTCGATGCGGCAGAACAGCAACTCCCCGACGTCTTCGAACGTTCCGCTCTCGAAGGTCCGGCTAAACACGTCGTCGATGATCCCCTCCAGGACCGCCTTGGTCTGCTGGTTGATCACGAACGTCATGCCGCCCGGCCGGTTGGCCTTGAACTCGATCCGCAACTCGACCGGGTGGTTGTGCGGCCGAGGGTCGGTGCCGATTTCCGGGTGGTGGGTATGGACGAGGTTGACGTAGAACGGCCCGACGACGGCCGACGAGACCGGGACCGTATGAACCTTGGTGATTGTCTGCTCCATATTCCGTGCTCCTATGGGTGGCCTTGAGTGGCCGGGGTTCGCAGGCGTGATTAAGTCGAAGATCCGTTCGGACAAGCCGGGGGCGATCCCGGCGGCGATTCGATGGGTTCAAGGCGTGGCATCAAGGGAAAAGCCCAGACACTCGTCGAGGATCTCGACCAGGGTGGCCGCGTCGCCGTCAAGGATCGCGTTGCCCTTGTCGACGGTCGCAGCCCGGGGATCGCCGAGCGTGCCGTCGGGGGTGAGGTCGGCGGTCAGCCAACCGAAGCCGACCGCTCCTTTGAGCCGTAGGTGTTTGAGGCCGTTCAAAACGCCGGGTAACTGCGGTGTCAGACGATCGCGACGTACATCGTCGGGGGCGATCGCCAGCATCATCGCGGTCTCGGCCTCGTTGGCGTGGATGCCGACCAGGCCTTCATCGGCCGTAACGTGATCGCGGGCACAGCTGAAGCGGAACGGGTGAACGGTGAAGACCATCAGGTCCTTCATCTCTGCTCGGAGGTCACGAGCCACGATATCCAGAACTTCCGGCTGACCGCCGTGGCCATTCAGCAGCATCAGCCGACGCAATCCGCTGCGATACAGCGAACGCCCGAGGTCAGTGATCACGGCGGCCAGCGTCGATGCCGTGAGGCTGAACGTGCCCGGGAACGATTCGTGCTCGTTGCTCTTGCCGTACGGAAGCATCGGCAACGCCCACACCCGCTCGTCGGCGGACCGACGGGCGACCGCACGACGGAGCAGTTCCATGACCTGCGCGGCATCGGTCTGCACGGGCAGGTGCGGGCCGTGCTGTTCAATCGCCCCGATGGGCAGCACCACCAAGGGATCGCTCGGGGCGAGCGAGGCGATATCCCTCGACGTCAGGCGGGTCAGGTCAAACTCGTGCGGCGGTTGCGGAAGCATGGGGGTCGAGTCCACGCGGACGCTCGGAACGGCGTCCGCGCTGGCTTTCACTTCTTGGGCTTGGGATGGCGCTGCGCCTTCGGCTCGGCGGCGTCCGGGTAGCGTTCGAGGTAGATGCGTTTGAGTTCGTACCGGTGACAGGCGTGCGGACGGCGTTCTCGGCAAAGGATGGTCACGGTGCCGTGCTCTTGCTCGAGTTTTCGTAGCCTCCGCAGGCCGTGTTCCGAGATGGTTTCACGGAACTCGGCGTACATCTCGGGCGTGGTGATCTCCTTGGCCCACCAGCGGTTGAGCGTGTCGAGCGACGGGCTGAGCGACTTGATCCAGGTGTCGTACGGGAGCTCGTGGATCGCCGGGTCGCGCACGATGCGCATGACCAGCACGCGGTGACCGTCTTCCGGAGCGGGCGGGTCGTAGACGCTCTTGTCGCGGATCATGCCTCCACCCCCGCGACGTTGGCCTTGCGATCAAAGGGCGTGGGGAACGCACGGCCGCGCTCCCGGTCATCCGTGAACGCCGCGCGCAGCTTCCCGGGGTTGAGCAGGCCACGCGGGTCGTTCTCGCGCTTAGCCCGAAGCAGCGCCTGGGCACCATCGACCAGGCCGCCGTCTTCAAGCACCCACGTGTGCGGATTCGCGACGCCGATGCCGACGGACCCGAGGAAGTCGATCGTCTCCGCGATGGATTCTTCGCCTCGATACGGGACGATCGGCATCGCCCCGACCGAAGGGGCGCCGCCCCAACGCGTGTACTCGCAATGGAACTGGTAGTCGTCGCCGTACTCGGCCTTGACGGCGCGGTACTGCTCGGCGAATCGCCCGAGGTCCATGCCCGTCTGGAGATACGTGTAGTCCTTGCTCGAACGCTTCGCCCAAAGCGTCGTATGGTTCCACGAGTAATCGATCAGACGCTTCCGCGCGTTCTCTTGCGGATCGATCGTGAAATCGAGTTCGCCGCCAAACCGTTCGGCGGCCCGCGTGACGTCGGCAAGACGGCCGCGCTCAAAGATAAGCAGCACCGCGTCGCGGCCCTGGGTGAACGGAAGGTTGGACCTAGCAAAGTGAGCCACGACGCTCGCCTCGGACGTCGAGATCATCCGCAGCGGCACGTCGGTCTGATGGATGAGCTCAACGGCAAACTCATGGGCGGCAACGAAGCCGGGAAACGCAAAGCTCGCCTGCTCCCAGTCGCGTTTGGGCGCGAGCGGCACGGTGACGTCGGCCACGACACCGGTCGTGCCGTACCCGTGCATGTAAACCGACAACCCGTCGCCCGTTGCCGTGATCGGCCGCGGGTCCGCGTTGACCGGGAACACCGTCGCGGCGAGCAGGTTGCCGTCGTAGAGCGATCCGAACTCGGTCGATCCGATCCCACCCGAACCGCCGCAAACGAAACCCGCGACGGTCGCCATCAGGTAGGTGCTCGGGAAGATCCGTGATTCCTGACCGGTCGGCGCGGCGGCCGCGTCCATCTCCGGGAACTTGACCCCGGCTTCGACCCGCGCAAAGCCATCGCCCACCTCAAGCACACGGCCCATCTTCAGCGTATTCACGACCAGCCCGCCGAACAGCGGAACCGCTTGCCCATAATTCCCCGTGCCGCCGCCACGGACCGTCACCGGGGCTCCGAGGTCGTACGCGACGGCCAGCGTGCCCGCCAACTCGCGCGGCGTCGTCGGCCACGCGATCACGTCGGCCCGACGGCCGGCGAGCCGTTCTTCAAGCAGGTTCGAGTACCAATAGAAGTCCGCCGAATTCGTCTCGATCGCGCGCGCATCCACACTCACACGATCGGCGGGCAGAACCTCCAAGAGGCGCTGAGCCAAAGCAACACTTAATGGCGGCATTCAGATACGGGGCTGTTTTAGGCGGGTCTAGCGGGGTGCCATCGCCAAGCCGTGCGCAGACAACCAGACCAGTTTCTATCGGCAAACCGTTCCGGAAACAAGCCTTTTTTCAGCCTCCGCGGTGAAGCCGCATCGCCGCGTCAAAGAGCCGATCGCACTCGGCTTCCATCACCCCGCCCACCACGCGGTCGGGCCCCCACCCCCCCTTCGCAGCAACCTCGTGGCTGCGGATGTCGATCTGGAACCAGCCGGTGGCCTGGAGGTAAGGGATCGACGTCCCGTACACCACGGCACGAAACCCGCCCCAAACACAGGCTGACATGCACATCGGGCACGGCTCCGCGGTCGTGTACAGCACGTAATCGCCGCACCGCCCCGGGTCCCACACCGCGGCGGCTTTTCGGATGCAATCGATCTCACCGTGCAGAGTCGGGTCGTTGTCGGAACAATTGCACCCGGTCGCGACCTCGTCGCCAGTCGTCGCGTCCACGATCAAGGCCCCGAACGGCGCCTTCTCGTTCTCGCGAGCGACTTGGATCGCGCGACGCATATGCCGGTCGTGTACGAGACTCATCGCCGGAGTTTAATCAAGCGTTTCCGACTTCAAGGCTTCGACCGGCGTAAAGAGCCCGACGACGCCGACGCCCAGCCCACCCGCGACACTTGGCTCACCCTGCCCAGCCCAATCGATCCCGGAACCCGACACCCTTCTGTCGGGCCTCACATTCACGCCGGCGTTGCTCCGAACCCGCCGCTGCTGAGCCCGAAGCCCCACATGAACCCGGCGCCCGACCCACCCACACCCCGCTACTCCGCCGAACCGCCAGGTCCTTATCGTCTCGAGCCCGCTACGGTCGCGGCACGAGCCTAGTGATGTATATGTTCGAGGCTGCAGGTATCCCTATCCTCACCGACGGTCGTCGCACCGCGGACGAATCCAACACTCGCGGCTATTTCGAGCTCGAAGCCGCCAAGAACCTAACCCGCCATGACACCTTCCGAAACGAAAACCCTCGGCAAAGCAGTCAAAATCATCCACACCTTCCTGGCCTACCTCCCGGATCGTTTCCGCTACATCTTTCTTTTCATAAAGCGCGACCTCGACGACGTGATCACCTCCCAAGCGAAGATACTTCAACGTCTACATACTACAGATGCCTTCCCATCCATCGCAGTCGACCATGATCAACCGGGAATCGTACTCGAAAGATGAATACACATCGCAGAAGACTGGGCTCAGTTCCAAGCGAATGCAGTTGTTTTGAAAGCCTTACACCGAAACTTGACGATCATTCTCGATTCTTCTGTCCAACAAATTACTTTGCCCTTGGACCAGAAGGGTTGGTCCAAACTGAATTTGCAAGACGTGTTTTGCGAAATTGACAAAACACCGCATCAGCAACAACCTTCAACTTTCAACAGGAATTGCACTACGCCTTAATTCTCAATCAAGTCCATCTCGCCACAGGGTGACCGCCATATATACTTGAATTCAAACCACACCTCATTTTAAATCATTTTTAGCGACAGCCAGAGACCAATCGCTACTTTCAGCCTGCAGCAATTAGGCTTTATAAAATTTCGACGTATTTCAAACAAATATCGTCGATAAGCAAACAGTATCAAAGCATCACAACCTGCATTCACAAAATATTTTTCCTTACCTTCGCCGCATTACCTCAAGCACCGTCAGCTATCAATGCAAGCAAATACGCCAAGCTCTTCCTAAAGATTCCTACAGTGCACGCTATCCTATACAGGCTATGCCACATTTCAACATTCTACCGATCGTCTCCAAGAGCGTTGACGATCAACGACTTAGTGGCGTTAGCCAAACCGGCCAAGCCAACAAAACCCGTACTTAGGACGAGTCCATCCCTCGCAAGGCCTCGCCATGTCACTTCCGCAAGCCCTACAGTGTGGTTTCCAGCTTTATACCTTACGCCATACTCAATCGAGTGCCTCAATCTTCCGCTCGAGTGGTATCTCGCCCTCGCCTCTTCAACAGCACGGCCTAGATGAGTATTAAGAAGAGTTTGATGGAATCTATCTAAACGCCCACCTTCCGCATACTTTGTGATATTTCTTAGGTGAAACAGCTCTTCTTCCAAAACTGTCCACCTCTGACCGGGCGTCCACACATTCTTCCACATATGCTCATTAAGGACGACAATACGCGGGCTTTGCGTAAGAGCAGTTGCAGTACTAACGCTTTTATGAAATGTCAAATAATCATCTAACACACCATTGGGATATGCGCCACGCAAGCTCTCCGGCACAGAACTGGATTGCTTAGATAGGCCGATTTGAAGCGATCCGCCCCCACTTGGCTTGACATTTCCAATACGTCCAACAGCTCCGGCGGATGACAATAAACCAGTTGCTAATTCTAGCGACCCTTTACCATAATTACCTTGCAGTATATTTGCGTAACCAGAAATCCCGCTTCTAGCGGCCTGATATCCTTCATACGCACGGCCCGCGTAACTCACTCCACGCAGCGCAAGCCCTCCGCGACCAGCCTGAACTAAAGCGCCTGAGCCTAAAGTGGCGCCAGTGATAAGTGCCTCACGGTAAATTCCAGCAGTGATGCGGGTGACGTTGAAGCTATCCCCAACGTATTGGCTGCTATTGGTCAAACCGAGCTTATCAGTGGCACCAAAAGTCAGGGTATTCGCAAAAATCTCTTGCCTGGCTACTGCGTCACGAATGAAGACGCCGAATGCGCCATGCTCTTCATAGATTTCATCGAGTTCACGTTGATAGGCTTCTTCAGCATCCCGAAGAGCTTGCGCTTGTAGTTCGGGAAGCCTTCTTTGGAAATTCGCGTGGTCTGCACGCTTAAACAGATCAGCGATAAGGTCTTCATCTTGGGCAATGCCTTCTGTAAAGTATCTGTTTGCACTGCGAATGCTATTGAGTAATCGCCCGGCTACTAGCGTATCTCCGGAATCGAGTGCGGCGTAGTATTGCTGCTCAAGGTTTTGTATGCGATTAATTTCCCACTCAATGTCGAGGGCATATTTTTGATCAAAAGTATCTTTGGTTTCATTTGCCGCCTGCTTAAGGCTCTCGACGAATCCCCTTAAAGTCGGTCCCGTCGGCTTAGGCGTTGGCGAGACAGTACCAAGGCTTAAGTGGAGTTGACCCATTGGGCCCAAATCATCAAAGGTCAAGCCGGATTGGCTTGTCGGAGCTTGGATCGTTGCCGGGCTCGATCCTGAAGCCCCTAAACCGACCAACAACAAACCGCCGTCATAATTCGTTCCGCCTTGATCGAACCCAGACACGTTCGCGGTGATCGCTAATCCACTAAACGGATCGCCGAGTCCCCCGTTGCCGGTGCTCGGGTTCCCGAACGAACCCGTTAGCGGTCCCGAAAAGACCGAACTGTCAGCTGCATAACTGCTGCCATTTTTAATGAACGCCAGCCCCGTTGGATCGGCGTACACACTAGGCGCATTGCCAACGTAACGGTAGAGGTTGGGATCGCCGAAGGTGAAGCCGGAGGGATCTTCGGTGAGGAAGCGGCCGGACTTGGGGTCGGCCCAGCGGGCGTTATGGTGGGTCAGGCCGGTGGTGCCGTCCTGGGCGCGGCCCTGGAAGCCGAAGCCGAAGCCGTCGGCGGAGATCGCGTCGAGGACGACCTGGTCGTTCTGCGAACGGCCGAGCACCTCGCCGAACTGGGCGTACTCGATGTGGTCGGCGACCTCGACGGTCGTGCTGTCGACGACGGCGACCTCGAGGTTGTCGATCCCCCAACTCTCGTCCCACGCAGGGTCCAAGCCCGAACTCGCGAACTTCAAGAGTGCGCTCGTTGCGGTGTGGTCAACCAGGAACGTCAGCCGGTACACGCTGTCGGTGACCGTAGGCTCGCCCGTGTCTGGATCGATGAAGTCGGTGTAAAATTCAGGGTTAAGGGTGTAGCCGAGTGTGTTACGTTCTTCGGCTCCCGATTGGCTGAGGTAGATGATGTCGGTGTCGTGGGGAAGCCGGCCAACTTCACCTTCGCCGTAGCTCTGCGGCTGGCCTAGGCCGTTGCCGGCGACATTGGAGAACGAGGCCTTAAGCAGTTCGTCGCCGTCGATGGTGAAACTAAATTCATCGGGGCTGCCCGCGGATGCGTCCACGCCGTCCCATGTCTTGAGCACGTAGAGGTCGAAAGAGATGCGGAGTTTGCCGTGCTCTTCCGGCAGGTTGGTGAGCTGAAGGGTGACGAATTCAGACTCGGCGTACTCGCCAAGGAACTTGCGTGCCGAGCTGCCGGGGGTGGTCGCGATCCGGAAGTTGCTGGACCAAGAACCACTCACGCCCAGGGAAGTGGTGCCGGGGTTGCTAGAGGTTTCGAAGCCGTTTTCGAAGACGATCACCTCACCCGGCACGGCGATCGAGGAGCCGCCGTCTAAGACGTCGCGGACGGTGCCGGCGGCGTCGGCAAGCAGCCAGTAGGTGCGGTCGTCACTACCGCCGGGTGTGGTGGCGGGCGCGAGGACGGCCGTCGGTGTTTCGCTACCCGGAGCGTTCAGATAGCGGGTGACCGGCTTGCTCTCCTGGCTGAGGTCCACGCTCAGCCGGCGTTCGTTGCCGACGTAGAAATACGCGGTGTCCGCGGCGAGCGAGCTAAGACCGGACCAGTCCGTACGCCTTACCAGCCGGTCTTGCGCGTCGTAGACGTAGAAGGTGCCGCTTAGCGGTTGGCCGTTGTCCAGTTTCGTGATTCCGGTCAGCCGGCCGCGATGGTCCCAGTCGTACTTTTCGGAGATATCTGAGTCGATGGCGTCGCGCTGCGTGAGGCGACCGGCGTCGTCATAGGTGTAGCTGTAAGTGCCATCGCTTTCGAGTCGGTTCGAGCCTTCGGCGGTGACGACGTCGGTGTCGTCGGCGGTTGTTGTCGCGTCGCCGTTGTCGGTCAGGCGGTTGCCGGCGCCGTCGTAGGTGTACGACTCGTCCTCGTTGTTGGCGACCAGCGGGTCGGTCGGATCCGGGTTGGTGATCACGGCCCCGAGGATCTGCCCGGCGGGGTCGTAGGTGTAATCGGTCGTGCGCTCGCCGGGGATGCTGGGCGGCGCGAAATGGTCGATATTGTCCGGTCGATCGAGGGCGTCGCGGTCGTAGGTGTACCGGGCGATGATCCGCGCGGGCGTGACGTTCGCCCCGTCGAGCGGGTTGTCGCTGTCGTTGTGGTGCGTGAGCCGGTGCAGTCGCCCGGCCTGGTCGTACTCGTAGAGCGAGAAGTGGGTGGTGATGTAGTCCACCGAGGAAGACGGCTGACCGGGAGCTTCGGCCGCGTGGACCGCGGTTTGCATCTGGCCGGCCAGGTTGTAGGTGTAAGTGACACGCGTGGCGGGAGACGAGTCGCCCGCGACGGAGGACTGCGTCACGGTCTTAACCCGACCTTGATCGTCGTACGTGTAAGACGTGACGCCGTTGAGCGAATCGGTGACCGAAACGGGCCGGTCGCTTTCGTCGTAGGCATAGGTAAACACGACCGTAGGAATGTTCGAGTCGCGACGATCGATGGTTTCGGTCAACAATCGACCGGCGACGTCGTAAGTGTAGGCGTCGGTTTGTAGCGCAACCGCGGTGTTGATGTTGTCGAATTCGGAAACGGATTCGACTTGGCTGTCGTCCCGATAGGTGTATTCAAACCAGCGTAAAGGCGAGTCGGCTTCCGGGTCGGCGTCGGCGGCGAACCACTGCTCGATCTCCATGCGGTTCAACTCGTCGTAGGCGTACGTGAACTGTTCGCCGGCGCGGTTGATGGTGTAAACGAGATTGCCGTTGTCGTCGTAGCGGTAAGCGTCGTTTTTGCCGAGCGAATCGGTCATGACCGTCTGGCGGTCGGCGTGGTCGTAGGCGTAGCTGGTGGTGTGGCCGTTGGGGTCGGTGTAGCCGACCAGCCGGCCGACGGGGTCGTACTCACGGCGGACGGCGAAGTCGGGGTGGCCGTCACCGTTTTGGTCGCCGTTCTTAGTCGGTTCGGGGTCACCGGCGGGTAGCGATTCGCCGGGGGTCCACGCGGCCACCTTGATGTCGCCGGGATCAACCCAGGCGTCGCCGCGTTCGTCGACGGTGTAGGTCAGACGGCCAAGGGCGTCGTAGAACGACCACGCGGTCTGACCCTGCGGGTGAGTATCGTTACGCAACGCGTCGGTCACCGAGAGCAATTGATCGGCGCTGTCGTAGGTATAGGTGGTCGTGCGGCCGACCAAACCCGCTGCAGCCAGCACGGCGTCGAGGGTTGGCGCCTCAGGCGTCAGCCTGGGGTCCAAACTCAGGCCAGCAACAAAGCCAGCGCCGTTGAACGCGAATCCAGTAGCGGCGTCGGGCGCGACGTCGGCGAGGACGCGACCCGCCCTGTCGTAAACAGTGCCGTATTGCCGCCCCTCTTCGTCGGTGACGAGAACAACCTGGCTGGCGGCGTCATAGGTGGTCTTGACGGTGAATCCATCCAAGGCGGAGGCGTATGGGTTGTCAGGGATGAGGTAGCCCGAGTGGGTCGGGTCCGCGTGCTCTCCGTCGACCAACGCCTTGGCGTCGGCGTTGACGGTATGCGTCGGTCGGTTGAGCCGGTCGTAGAACGTGTAGCTCGTCCGCCCTTCGGCGTCCTGCGAACCGACGAGGTTCCCGTTGTCGTCGTAGGCGTAGCGTGCGGTCGCGACGGCGGCGGTTTGCTCCGTAAAACGGACGTTGCGGAAGACCGACTCCCCGATGGATGCCGCGTCATCGTCCGCAACAAACACCATCCGGTCGAATTCCGAGCCTTCGCCAAGCAAATCGGCGAGATGGATTCGGAAAGGCTTGAAACCCGCATCGACGTTATGGTCGAAATCAATCTCTGAATCGGTAAACACTCCGAGATCGGCGTTGGCGAGTTGGAAATAGCGACTCACTTGCCCCGTCGATCCGGTCCAAATGTTGTTGACGTTCCCCAATACTTTCTCAAAACCGATCCCGTGCAACTCGCCTTTCGTACTGCTGGCAAAATCAAACTCAAGAACCGTCTGCGGCGTGATGACGAGTGAGCCAAGGTCGATGTACTTCCAAGCATTGCCGGTCAGCCGCAGAGTCGCCCCATCGTCTTCAACGGTGAACACCGAGGTGTCGGTATCGTCTTGCTCGCCATCGTGAAAGCTCTGAATGGCCGTGCTGCCAAAATCGATTTCCTGGATCACAACCTCTTCAGTCTCTGTCGACGGCATGGTCTCCGCGATCACCCGGCCCTGCTGGTCGTAGACCGTGCCGTACTGCCGACCCAACTCGTCGGTGACGAGAACCAACTGGTTGGCGTCGTCGTAGGTCGTCACGGTGCTGTAGTGATCGAGATCGGGCACCAGTTCGGTGTTGAGTTCACCGTTACCGTCGGGGTCGAGATCGAGCTTCTGGGTGGTGTCGGCCGGGTTGATCTCGGCCAGCGCGTTGACCTGCCGGGTCGCCCGGTTGCGTTCGTCGTAGACGGTCCACGTGGTTTGATTGAGCGGGTCGGTGACGGCGGTCAGGTTGCCGTTGAGGTCGTAGGTGAAGCGGGTGGCGAGGCCCACGACACGGTCGGCGTTGCCGAGGTCCGCGGCGTCGCGCGAGTGGAACGCTTTGCCCGACACCGGGTGCGGATCGACCTGGATCGCCACGCGGCCCAGCGCGTCGTAGACCGTGCCGTACTCCCGGCCCAACTCATCGACGGCCAGAACGACTCGGCCGAGTGCGTCGTAAACCGTTTCGGTCAGGAACTGACTCAGCTCCGGGGTCTCCAGAGACAGATCGATCTCGCCGTCGGCATCGCTGTCAACGACCAATCCGGCTTCCTCGGCGGCCGGATTCACGGTGGCGATCGGGCGATGGAGCTGGTCGTATTGGGTGTAGCTGGCTCGGCCCAGCGGGTCGACCACGGATAAGAGATTGCCCGCGTCGTCGTAGGTATACGTGGTCACGCGGCCGACGATCTGGCTGTCGTCACCGGCGAGCGCGGCGAAACGACTCGCGCTAGCGTCGCCGGCGAAGGCCAGCCCCGTGGCGGGGTCGGGCGCGATGGAGGCAACCACACGGTTGAGGTTGTCGTACATCGTGCCGTATTCGCGGCCTAACTCGTCAATCGTCAACACCACGCGGCCGCGGGTGTCGTAGACCGTCTCGACCGTGTAATTGTCCGCGCCGACGCCGTTCGCGTCGGGGGACTGGCCCGAGCCTTCCACTTCAGCATTCACGGTCCGGACCAGGCGGTTCAACGCGTCGTAGAAATAAAGCGTCTCGTTGCCGTTCGGGTCGATGGTTTTTACGAGATTGCCGTTGGCGTCGTACTCTTGACGGGAAGTCGGACCGGGCAAGACGAAACTGCCCTCAGTATTCAGATGAACTTGCGCCCCACTGGTATCTGGCCCAGTGTATTTAACACTAATTCCTCGCGCATCGACGTGCTGCAAATAATCTACAACTAAAAAGTGTTCTCCTGCGTCAAGCCAAATTGAATCGCCACCAGACTCCCAGCCCCCCGCTGAATTATATGGGTTAGTAATATCTAACAAAAATTGATCGTCGATATAAATTCTAGCCCCATCATTGGCCGAAAGGTCAAAAACATATTCACCGGCACTCTCTATCTCAAAAATTGCCGTATGTCGATAGACGAAATACTCTTGACGGCCTGAACTAAAACCCGTCAAAAACTGGCCATCGCTACGAACTCCTGTAGCACCTGGATCTTCAAGATCAATGCCTTTGAAGGTGGATGTGCTATGGATGTGCTGTCTCCAATCTCGATCTCTCCAAACCTCCCAGAAGAGTCCTGGCTGATCATGATCAGCTGGCGCGGTCTCGCGCACCTGCCGATTCAACTCGTCGTAGCCGTAAAGCCACGTCCGCCCCAACTCGTCGGTGGTGGAGATCACGTTGCCGACGGCGTCGTAAGAAAGGTCTTGCGTCGGGGCTAGTGGGCCTTGGACCCGCAGGCGTGGCTGATCGGCTTCGTTACCACTTTCGCTGGAGGCGTACTTGACCAACACACCGTCCCCAACGGCGGGGCCACCGATGATCAGGCTTAGCGACCCGTTCGCGGCGATGTGGTCGATCAAGGCCTGGCGGTTCGGGCCGTCTGACAGCGTCAGCGACACGCGGCCGCTGCTGTGCTCGCCCACCGCGATCGTGGTCGAGGCGAGCAATTGGCCGTAGTCGGCGAGGGTGTCGTGGTCGGCGGAAACGACCGGATCACCCACGCCGGGCAGCAGGCTGTTCCAGGTCTTCGCCGCGAGGTCGCCGGATAACGATTCGTTGAGCAGGTAGATATGTTGTTCGGTTTGCGTCGCGTTGGTGTTGTCGGGGGCCGGAGCGTTGGCGGCGGACACTAGTTCAAGCTCCAGCACCAGATCAACGTCGCGATGCAGCCCCTTGGGTGAGTTGATCAAGTCGATCAGCGAATCCGGGACGTCGATACGCAACACACCGACACGGTCGAATTGCGGCTGATGATCGCCCGCGTTCTTCACGAAGATTTCGTTCGAGCTCTCGTGACCGATCGCCGCCTGCGTGTTGTTCGCGAAGCCTCCGCCTCGCACGTAGGTATCGCCGGTGATCTCGATCACGTCGGGCGGCGTATCGGTCGAGGGATAAATCGTTTGGACCAGTCGGTTCCGGTTGTCGTATCGGTAGGACGTAACATTACCCCGCGCGTCAGTGCTCGACACCAGGTTGCCCGCGTCGTCGTACACGAACGTGATGGTCGAAGTGCCCTGCGGCCCCGGCCCGTCTGGGTCGGGCGCGGTTTCGCGGACGACCCGGCCGAGGCGGTCGTACTCGGTCCGGCTGATTTCGCCCAGCGGCGTCTCCGTCGCGATCACTTGCCCCGCCGCGTCGTAGAACGTCGCGTAGCGGTTTCCGTCCGGGTGGTTGTCGTCGCCGGCGTCGATGACCGCGATCACCCGGCCCAGCTTGTCGTGCTCATAGGCCGTGGGGTTGTCGTTCGGATCGATGGTTCGGATCAGCCGGCCCAGCGCGTCGAACACGGACTCCACCTCGGGAGACGCTTGGTTGCCGCTGCCGTCGGGGTCGGGCTGGGTCACCTTGATCGCCCGGTTCAGGCGGTCGTACTCGGTGACCGTGACGGCGACGTTGCCGTCGGGTTCCACCAGGACCTGGGTCAGATTGCCGTTATCGTCGTAGACAAACTTGGTCGTGAGCGCGCCGGCTCCCGACGACAGGTCGCCATCGGGGTCGGAGGTCGTTGTCTCGATCAATCGGTTGGCAAAGTCGTAAAAGCTTTGCGTGGTGTTGTCGTTAGGGTCCGTCGATTCGATGACGTTGCCGCGGGCGTCGTATTTGGTCTTGACGGTATGGTCCAAGCCATCCAGCGCGCCCTGCGAGGTGTTATTGATCAGCCCGTCTCCGTCGGAATCGGCTTGCTTCGCGCCGAGCGCATTGACCGTGTGCGTCACGCGGTCGAGGTCGTCATAGGCAAACAGCGTCCGGTTGTCCCGCGCATCCACGATCGAGGCCAGGTTGCCGCGGGCGTCGTAGACCCACTCCGTGCTGCGGACATCCTCCGAAGCCGGCTTGTCGGCGGGCGCGGGATCGACCTGCTTGATCAACCGGCCGAGCACGTCGTAATGCAGCTTGGTGGTGTTGCCGTTCGGATCGGTGGTGGCAACCACCCGCCCGCCGCCATCGACGCGTTGGCGCACGATCGAGCCGTCGGGCAAGACCGTTGCGGATAGCCGGCCGCGGCGGTCGTATGTCAACCGTGTCGTCCGCCCGAGTGCGTCGGTCTGCGTGGACAACCGGCCTACGCCGTCGTAGGTCATGCGCTGCTGCGTGCCATCGGCATAGGTCATCAACACCGGCCGGTCTTGATCGTCATAAATCGTCTCGGTGACCAGTGCGCCGTCGGCGGTCGCTTGATTCGCACCGCCGTTGTCGTAGATGTGAGACCGGGTCACGTTACCCCGGGCGTCGTATTCCTGTTTCGTAAATGGAGAGGGCAAGTCCTCGTCCTGCGCGGGCACGACCTTATCGGGATCAACACCTCGCGTGGATACGAGCCGGCCGTGCGTGTCGTACTTAAATGAGGTCGTCTGTTCGGGGTGCAGCGGATCGCCTTGGCCGTTGACGATCGGAGCGCCGAAAGTCAAGCCGGTAATCTCGGCCACCTCGTTCGGGCTCACCTGGGCCACAAGCCGTCCTGCGTCGTCGTAGCTGTAGAGCGAAACGATTGCTGGCGCGGGATCGGCTGGATCGGATAGCCCTTCGGCAATCACCTGCCCGGCGGCGTTGTAGAGGTAACGAGTCAAGCTCGCCTGAGACCCGGCCAGATCGCCTACCGAGCCCGTGCCCGGCCGTTCGACCTCCGTCGGGAGGCTTTCGATGCTTGCGCCCACGTACCGGTACTCGGTCACATGATTGAGCGCATCGATCTGGTTGATCAACCGGAAGCGCAAGCCGTCATCGTTCGCGTTATCGAAAAGCCCGTTACCGGGCGCGGGGTCGAGATAGGTCGCTCCGCCGTCGCTGCTGTATTCGTGATCGAATTTCGCAACGATCCTGTCGACACCGCCTAAGTCTCTGATCTCCACCAAAGGCATCAGGTGGTACGAACCCCCCTCATCCGGTTGGTAAATCAGTTCCGAGGCGCGGGAAGTCAGGCTGGAGTTGGTATACCCACCGTAGTGATAAAGCATCTCTCGACCTTCGCGATCCTCCTGCTCCAACAAGACGCCGGAAACAAAGCTATCTCCGGAAATCTCGTTGGAAGCGGAGTAAACCCCTGACGTCGATCTGTGCAGGTTGTCATCGTAGTCGAAGGTTTCGGTCTGGCCGTACGCATCGGTGATCGCGAGTTGCTGGCCACGGTCGTTCCACTCGGCCTGTCGGGTCGTGCTGTCGAAAAACGTTTCGCGTAAGACCTCACCGGTGTCTGCGATCGAGTAGCGCACAATATCACCGCTGCCGTCCACGAATGTGGTCACCGCGCCGGCAAAGTCGCGGCCAAAAGTCACGGCCCGCTCGTCGGCCGAGCCTTCGTTCTCTGCGGTTGTGCCGTAAAGCCCTAAGCGATACCAGAAATGCTCCCGCCGATCGTCGGGCAGCGTCACACGCATCGCCCGGCGATTCGCGTAATATTCATAGCTGGTCTGTTTGGCTTCCGTGGTGTCCGCTCCATCGGAACCCTTTCGCCCCTGCCAAACATCCTTGAGCAAAGACTTGCGAACCGGGTCTTCGTAGTAGGTGTAAGTTGACGATAGGTCGTCTGCTCCACTGCCATTAGAGCCACGAGCCGTGACTCGGGTGAGAGCGTCGTGGTTTAGACCGTTCGGGTCTTTCACCTCGAAGAACCACTCACGCCCGGTGTGATCGCTGAGCGTCAGGTTGCCGCCGGTCCAGTCGAACGACAACTGTTGATCGTTGCCGGTGGCCCGCAGATCTTGGACAGATTCGATCTGCCCGTTGCCGCCATGCATCACCATCACGCCGTCGCCGAAGTTGTCCGCGATCTGGGTCAGTCGGCCCACGGCGTCGAAGCGGTAGCTCATGCCCGCCGGATCGATAAAGCGATACCCGGTCACGAGACCTTCACTGTTCTGCAGCTCCGCCAGCCGGCCGTACATTGTTTTGCTGACGAAGTGGCGGGCGTCGTTCGTGACGGCACCGCCAGAATCCAGTTCGAATACGTGACGGGTTCCGTCGCCGGCGTACCAGACAATCCCATCGATCAGGCTACGAACCGGGTGATCCGGCTCTTCCGGGTCCGGATCAGGATCCGCCGCATGCTCGATGCGACCACCGGTCACCGCCGTGCTGGTCGGATTGGCAAACTCCAGC